>CANRPV010000081.1 GCA_947632575.1 uncultured Eggerthellaceae bacterium
ACGTCTACGTCCATAAGTCTGCCGACCTCGCCAAAGCCCTTCCGATCGTGGTCAACGCGAAGACCCGTCGTTTCGGTGTCTGTAACGCGGCGGAGAGTCTGCTCGTGGATCATGAGATAGCGCCGCAGTTTCTTCCTCAGGTTCTGCGGGAGCTTTGTGAGCATCAGGTGCTTATTCATGCCGATGAGGCTACTGCCGCCATCGCGCGATCGGCCGATATCGCTACGGTGCCCGCAACGGTCGAGGATTGGGAGACCGAATATCTGGCACCGGAGATCGCCGTTCGCTGTGTGGATGGTCTTGATCAAGCCATCGATCATATCAACACCTATGGCACCAAGCATTCGGAGTCTATTGTCGCAGAGGAGGCGGAAGCGATCGAGGAGTTTCTGCGCCGTGTCGATGCGGCCGCGGTTTATGCTAACGTCTCAACGGCCTTTACCGATGGCGGTCAGTTTGGTCTTGGCGCGGAGATCGGTATTTCCACTCAGAAGTTGCACGTGCGCGGACCCTTCGCTCTTGAGGGTTTGACCTCCTCAAAGTATGTGCTGCGCGGTGATGGCCAGGTACGACCGTGATCATAAGCGCTCTTTTCGATGATCTTGGAGCTGACGGAGCTCCTCGTCGGCTTGGCATAATGGGGGGCACCTTCGACCCGATTCATCTGGGTCATTTAGCCTGCGCCGAGCAAGCTCGTGAGACTTTCGGTCTCGATGCGGTGATATTTATTCCCACCGGCATGCCGGTCTTTAAGCTCGATCGGGCCATTACGGCTGCTCAAGACCGCCTTGCCATGGTTCAGCTCGCTATCCGATCAAATCCCTTCTTCGATGTGAGCTCCCTTGAGATCGATCGAGAGGGTTGTACCTACACCATAGACACCATCCGTGCTCTTCGGGATCATTACCCGGATAACGTGGAGCTATTCTTCATTACGGGCGCCGACGCTCTATCCACCATTCTACGTTGGCGTGATTGCGATGATATCGGGCGTCTTTCTCGACTCATCGCCATTTCGCGGCCAGGTTTCAGCTTCGATGATTCCCTGAAGGCCGAATTGGATGCTCGGGGCGTCTATCGCGTGGACTATTTGGAAACCGCGCGTTTCTCTATCTCATCGAGCGAGGTGCGCGAGCGCGTTGCTCAAGGAAAGTCCATTCGCTATCTGGTGATATCCGAGGTCCGAAATTATATCCTCGAGCACGGCCTTTATAAGCCAGCGCAAGACGAGGAGTTGCAGGGGACATCACAAGCCGGATTCCAGGATGATCCGTTGGGCAAAGCGTTCTATAAGGCCCGTCATAAGGATCTTAAGGATCGCGTCGGCAAAAAACGACTCAAGCATATCGAGGGAGTGGCGCAGACAGCCAGGGATCTTGCGCTGATTTACGGGGTGGATCCGGCAAAGGCCTCCCTCGCCGGTCTTCTGCATGACTGGGATAAGGGCTATTCCGGCGAGCAGATGCAAGAGAGAGTCCAGGAACTCGGGCTTGACGAACTGATCGACCCTCGGCTGGTTCGTTCGATGCCTCAGGTGTTTCATGGTCAAACGGCTGCGGCGGCTCTCGCTCGGGAATATCCCTCGATTCCAATTGATGTGCTCCAAGCCATCGCTCGGCATACGACTGGGGCGATCCCGATGAGCGATTTGGATATGGTTATCTATATCGCTGATGCCCTTGAACCGGGACGCACCTATGGCACCATCGATGATTTGCGCGCCATGGTGGGCAAAGTGGATCTCGAGGAGCTTTTTTACCAAACTTATCGCTATTGGGTGATCCTGCTTTTGGAGCAGGCCAAAACCATGCATCCTGATACCATTGAAGTCTACAATTTCTATGCTGCTCGCCATGGAGCAAGAAAGGCTGCTGAACGTGACTGATCAAAACGCTCAAGAAATGACCTCGAAAGACTACGCCATCATCGCCGCCCGCGCCGCCGATGAGAAAAAGGCCACCGACATCATGGTGCAGGAGGTGCGCGAGCTTATCGGCGTGACCGATTATTTCGTGATCGTGACGGCTCAGAACAATCGTCAGGTCGATGCGATCATCGACGCCATCGAAGAATCACTGCGCATAGAGGCCTCTCTCAAGCCGCTCCACCGCGAAATCGCACCCGATGGTTCCTGGTCTCTTCTGGATTACGGCAGCATCGTCATCCATGTGTTTCAACCGGAGACGCGTGAGTACTATCGTCTCGAGACTCTTTGGAACGACGCGCCGGTTCTCGATCTCGAAAAAGAGGCGGGCATCACGGATATCCAATACTCAGAGCGCATCGCTAAGCTGCTCGACGCCAGCGCCGAGGAACATGGCTTTTCTCAGAACAGGGAGCGGGAGAGCGATTTTTAAAGATCGCAGGCAGCCGGAAGACCGCCAGCTCCTTGGGCGTGAAGCACGGCTGAGACGATAGCTTGCTCCATAGCCTCCGTGGACAAAAACGCAACGATGTCGGGGTCGGTATCTATCTCATTTGAACTGAGGCAAAAGATCGTGTCGCCGTCATTTGAGCTGTGTACCGGCTTGATGGCACGAGCATAGGCATCATGGGTGGTCGATGCCACCTTGGTGGCCTCTGCTTTGGTGAGTTTTCCGTTGGTGAGTACCACTCCGAGGGTGGTGTTTGTGCAGGGGCCAGACTCAGTCTGCTCTTGGAAGGATTCCTGCGGGTTTTCGCTCGCCGCGGCTGCCATGAGAGCGCCCAGCGCCTGAAGAGGATCCATGACCTGATTATGGTCACCTCGCACACCGGCTATCCAGCGGCCTGAGCGGTCTCGAACACAACCCAAGGCATTCACGGCTACCACGGCACCGACGATGAGATCGCCTAAAGCCAATACACTCAGACCTAATCCAGATTTCATGGCTTGCATGGGACTTCCCAGTTTGCCCACGGTGGCGCCTGTGCCGGCTCCAACGTTTCCTTGGCTTGCAGCAGCTGCAGCATCGTTGCTGAGAGCCTGGAGAGCGGCAGCCTCACCCATTGCCTTGGTGGGATAGATGTTTTTGCCGATGGACAGATCGAAAAGGCAAGCGCCACAGACGATTGGCACGCAGAGATCTCCAAGATGAAAACCGATATCCTGTTTCGCTAAGACATCCATGACACCGCTTGATGCCTCAAGACCGAAGGCGGAACCGCCCGACAAGACGACAGCGTGAACTTGCTGAATCATATTTTCCGGTTTGAGGAGATCGGTCTCTCGGGTCGCGGGACCACCGCCGCGAACATCGACGCCACAGCTCGCGCCGGAGGGAGCGAGGATGACCGTACAGCCGGTGAGTGCCTCCTGATCTTGGGCGTGACCGATGTGAAAGGCATCGAGCTCATCGATTGTTGCGGTACGAAACATAGCGGTTCCTCCTTCGACCGAGATTCTTGCGAATCGGATTCTATCGCATCTGTGGGCTCTCGTTTTTTCTCGGCGTTAATCCTCCCTCAAAGATTGCCTTCGGGGTTGAAATAGTTTGCCCTCTCAGTACAAAAAGTAGGCATCTTACGGGCAAAAGATGGATGGTCCTCAAAGGACAAATCCACCAACGCACCCTTGAACAGGCATCGCGGGTTCACTAGAATTGCCGTTCCTCGTCATAGGAAAGGAGCACACCTCAGGCAAAGATAAAAGCGTAAGGAGAGATCTATGAGCACGTTTATTCAATCATCCGCTTGCCGAGGACATTGCCCTGAGGGATTGGTGGGACGCCGCCAATACAGTCGGCCTGAACTGATCGGGCGACTGGTAAAAAATCGGGACGTAGCGCGATTTATCGTGGCGCCCGATGGCTTCGGTAAATCCGCCACCGTGGCGGAATATGCCCAGACCATGTTTGGCTTTCATCACGTATTTCTCCTTAACGCGAAAAGTCCCTGTTTTGTTCGGGATCTCGATGCTGAGACATTGCAGAGCAAGCTTTTAGATTGCGATCCCCAATGCTCTCTTGTGGTGGTGGAGGATCTACCGAGTTTCGATAGCCACAGGGCATCTTTGTTTTCCGAGTTCATCGACAAGGTATTGGCTAGTTCTATCGAAGTTCTGGTGACGTGCGCGCCAAGCTGCGATGCCTATGCGGATCTGCAGCGAGATCGAATTGTTGTTGATAGCTTTGCGCTTTTGCTCAGCGATGAAGAATGCGCTCTCAGTTCAAAAGAACTCCTCGATTCAGGTTTTGATCTCGACGCGCTTCCGATAGCCGAGCGCGTAGTAAGTCTTCGCTGGTCCAACCAGGGAAAAAGTCTTATCGCCTCGGGTTTGAGACGGGAGCAACTTCCTCAGGATATGACCCTTGCGCTTCTGTCTCTTTTGGTTCTGCAGCGGGGAACTTTTGCGGATCTGGAGCATTTCATGGAGCCTAAAGTGGTTGCTCGTCTTATGCCGACATTGGAAAAGACTTACCCCTATGTGGGAATTTGCGGGTCTGAGAAAAGTTTCTCTGGGTTTGAAATGCCGGTAGAGTTGCTCGTCAAGCAGTTCAGCGGACTGATCGAGGATCTTTCGGCGAGCAGCCTTACGAGCGATCGTGAGAGCCTCATCTGCAAGTGGGTTCAGATTCTCATGACGACAGGTCGTCTCGAGCGGGCCGCAGAGGTGCTGAAGGGCTTTGGTAGCAGAGACACGATTCAGGTGTGGCTTAGGATCCATGGCAAAGAACTCATCGTCGGAAATGCGATAAAGCCGCTCTATGATCTTTGCCAGGCCACCTCTCGAAGAGGGATGAGCCTTGGCAACTCCATTCGCTGCCAGTGTGCTTTGAGCCTCGCTATCCTTGGCGATGCAGAGACAGCATTAGAGTATGCGGACAGAATACTGAAAAGCCCTCTTTGCCAAAGAGAAGAAGCGGTTCTTCCTCTTATGCTTTTGGGTGTCCTGCAGCCTGAGCAGCAAGATGAGGAGTGGTTTTCACAGCTTCAATCCATCATCTGGGAACTTGAGCAAGAGGACTTACGCCAGGAAAGACCCCAAACTCTTGCTTCTGGGGCCGAGACCGTATTCCTCGCTCCTCAGGCTTTGGAGTTTTTGGCCAAGCTTAAGTTAGCAAGCCATGATGATCTGCCCGCAGCGCTCGCCCTTTGGCAGGAGACTCAGCGCCTTATTGAGGATCCTTTGCAAGCTCGAGGCCTGGCTGAAGACCGACACCAGGATCAATATCAGGACCAAAAGCAAGACCGACACCAGGATCAGCGACAAGACCAGCGACAAGACCGACACCAGGATCAGCGACAAGACCAGTGGAAAGACAAACGCCAAGATCTCGAAGATCTTCGCCTTGCTCTTTTGCTAGGAGGCTCGGAGCTTTTAGTGCAAGCGGCTCAGGCACCGGAAAAGCTCGTTTCGGACTTAGCCGCAACGCAGGGTTCTAAGAATCGAGAATCTTGCGGGGCCTTTGAGGATTTCGAGCCTTCCGCTCGTCTCTCATTAGAGAGCATCTATCAGACGCTTGATCGCTATCTGGCGAAAGCTCTTCAGGGTGCAAATCCGGTTGGCTGGATCGAATGCTCCTTCGCTCAGGCTATGGAGATGGCCAATGGTCAGTGGAGCGATCCTTGGCCGTCGTCGCTCGATAGCCATGGGCTTCACCGCCTGCGATTGGCGGAGATGGATCTTAAGAGTCAGCGGGATTCTTATTATCAGGATCGCAGGAAACAAGAGGAGATCGAAGCTCATCGAGAGACGTGCAATCCAAGCCTCTACGTTTCTTTGGCTAAACATCGCCAGTTGACCAAAACGGGAAAGGCTCTCACGACACCTACGCTTCATGTCAAGCTGTTCGGTGGCTTGAGCGTCCGGATGGGGGATAGAACCATCAGCTCCAAAGCGTTTCGCCGCAAGAAATCCAAGGTCTTGCTGGCGCTTTTGGTGCTCAATCGAGGAAGGGAGTTTCCTCGAGACGAATTGGCGTCTCTTCTCTGGCCAGAAAACGATCTCCTCTCAGCCCGAAAGAACTTCTACTGCGTTTGGTCGGAGCTGAAACGCGTGCTGAGCATAGAGGGCATCTGCCCCTATCTCATTCGCACTCATCAAGGATGTTCCATGGACATCACCTATGTGGAAAGCGATGTCTATCAAATGGAGCAGCTCTGTCGTGAGATGTTGTTCGAGGCCAATGGTGAGCGATCCTGGGAAAGCATCTACGAGCAGATCACCACCGATTTTTCCCAGGAGCTGCTGCCGGGGGAGCGAGACAATCGCATGATCTTAGCCTTGCGTAGACGCTTTCGAACTCAGATGGTCGATGCGCTCGTGGCGAGCTCTGCGCGTCTGCTTGAGCAAGGGGAGACTCAGGGAGCTCTCTGGTTTGCCCGGGAGGCCATTCGCAGAGATCATTCACGGGAGGATGCCTATGGCGTGCAGATGGAGGCTCAAATCTCTCTCGGTCAGAGAGCCGCCGCTCTTGAGAGTTATTTCGCCTGTCGCAATTACCTCGCTGAGGAGCTGGGCATCGATCCATCGGCGCGTATCGTGCAACTTTATCGATCCATCATCGACGAGGAAGTCAGTGTCTGAGAAAGGGCTGTTTCCCCTGTGAAATTGTTAAAGTGGCAGGGGCGCTA
>CANRPV010000082.1 GCA_947632575.1 uncultured Eggerthellaceae bacterium
GTTTGAACTCTCTGATTTCAATGGTCTACAATTGCGGCGGCGGGACGGTTTGCATTTTGGACAATCGCACCACGGCCATGACTGGTCGCCAAGGTAACCCCTTTAATGGTGTGACGCTTCAAGACCGTCCTAGCAGAGAGCTTGATCTCGAGGCCATCATCAGTGCTCTTGGCGTTGAAGATGTCCACACTATCGATCCTTATGATCGCGAAGCTGTAAAAGGTGCGCTTAAAGCGGCAGTACAATCGCCTGAACTTTCGGTACTGATTTTCAAGGCACCTTGCGTGTTGCTCGAGCGGTGGCGCAAGCCGGTCTATACCGTAAACAGCAACTGCATTGGCTGCGGACAATGCGTCTCTATTGGATGCCCGGCCATCGCTCGTGATCCTGAAACCAATCTGGCTAGCATCGACACATCGCTTTGCATCGGCTGCGGCCAATGCGTCCAGTATTGCCGCTTCGGCGCCATCGTCCAAGAATAGAGGCAGGGGTAATGATGGATACAAAGACTGTTCTTCTTTGCGGGGTCGGTGGCCAAGGCACCATTCTTGCTGCTGATGTTTTGGCTCACGCGGCTCTTGAGGCCAGCCTCGATGTGAAAGTGTCCGAGATTCATGGCATGGCGCAACGAGGCGGATCGGTTACGACTGTCGTGCGTTTTGGCTCTAACGTGCGATCCATGGTCTGCGATCAGGGAGGCGCCGACATTGTTGTCTCTTTTGAGACTACCGAGGCGCTTCGTAACCTTCCCTACCTTAAAGAGGGCGGCACGCTCGTGGTCAACGACGAGACCATAAAATCCTTGCCGGTGCTTATCGGTAAGGCGCAAAATCCGCCCCATGCTCGCGAGGATTTGCTCAACCTTAACGCGCTCCTGGTTCCAGCGGCAAATATTGCCTATGAGGTGGGGAATAGTAAAACCAGCAATGTGGTTCTTCTTGGAGCGCTCTCTGCTTTGCTGGATTTTCCTGAGGATGCCTGGGAGCAGACTCTTGTAGCGCGAGTACCGGAGAAGACCATTGAGGCCAATCTGCGGGCTCTGAGCGCCGGTCGCGCCTTTGTGAAAGAACGGGAGGCCTAAAGCGATGAGTATCACCCAAACCAGCGTCTTTATCGAAAGCAAACCTGGCCATCTGACACGAACGCTCGAGGTCTTTGCTAAGCACTCCATCAACGTGCGTGGTTTTTCCGCCGCCGATACCGGAGAGTATGGAATCGTGCGTTTTATCGTCGATGAGCCTGATCGAGCTGAAGATCTTCTCTGTAAGGAGGGGTTTGCCGTTCAGTCCTCTCAGGTGCTCTGCGTGAAGCTTGCGGATAATCCAGGAGAGTTGCAGCGAGTTCTTAAGATATTCGCCGATCATGACATTAATATTGTCTACTGTTATTCGCTGGCTTCAAGCTATATCGCTTTGTCGGTGAAAGATATTGAGCGAGCCGAAAAAGCTTTGGAGGACGCACCGGTGACTTTAGTGGAACAAGAGGAGATCGTCGAACTTGATCTGAGCTAGAGTTTCCGAGATATCTAGCCACCGATACGTTTTCAACGAGTCCAACGTGAATTTGGAGCAAGTCGAGCGTAAGTCCAGAGTTAGTACAGAAGTTAGTATAGAAGTTAGTCCAGTGTAATAAAGAATAAGACCTTTGTAAGACCAATGAGGAGATGCAACTAATGGGAACCCCGATGCCCAGCCCCGAGTTAATAGATTTCTCGAAGCTTCCTATCTATCTTCCGGATGTGGAATGCTCTTCGCGAGAAAGAATCCGCGCCATCCAGCTTGCCAAGCTCATTGAGCAGGTAAATTACACCTATAAGCATGTGCCATGGTATCAGCAGAAGATGGATGCCGCAGGTGTTAACCCCTCGGACATCAAGACCCTTGAGGACGTGCGAAAGCTTCCCTTTACGGACAAGTCAGCACTGCGAGAGACATTCCCGTTTGGACTTTTTGCGGTACCGCTCGATGAAATCGTAGAGATGCATGCCTCATCTGGTACTACTGGCAAGCCGATTGTGGTGGGTTATACCCGCTCCGACATGGACGTTTGGAGTGAGTGTATCGCCCGACTCGCTCAGATGGCGGGAGTGACCGCTAAAGATCGGGTACAGATGGCTTTCGGTTATGGCATGTTCACGGGTGGCTTTGGACTTCACTATGGCATTGAGCGCATTGGTGGCATGATGATTCCGGCGGGATCTGGCAATACTGAGCGCCATATTCAGATGATCGCCGATTACGGCACGACCGTGCTTATCGCCACTCCCTCCTACGCCATGCGCATCTGCGAGGTAGGGGAGGAAATGGGCTTTGATTGGGCCGCGTCCACCTTGCAAATTGGTCTCTTCGGCGGTGAACCTTGTCCTCCTGGACTTAAAGCGGAGCTTGAGGCTCGTATGCATATCACCTGCACCGATAACTATGGTTTGACTGAGGTCATGGGACCTGGTGTATCGGGCGAGTGTCTCGCTCATCGTGATCAACAGCATATCGCTGAAGACCATTTCCTCTGGGAGGTAGTAGATCCCGACACGGGCGAGCAGCTTGGTGAGGGCGAAGAAGGGGAGTTAGTGCTCACGCCACTGGATAAGAGAGGAATTCCGGTACTGCGTTATCGCACTCACGATCTCACCCGGGTGACGACCGAGCCTTGCGAATGCGGGCGTACTTTGGCTCGGATGGAAAAGGTGCGTAAGCGTTGCGACGATATGCTTATTATTCGCGGCACGAATGTATTCCCATCCCAGGTGGAAGATGTCCTATCAGGTATCGATGGACTTACCCCTCATTATCACATCATCGTGGACAATGAGCAGGGCCTTGACCGGATGACCGTCGAGGTCGAAATCAAGCCTGAGGCCTTTAAGGATTCCTTTGAGGCTATGAACGATTTCTCTCGCGAGGTCACTGATAAACTGCGCACCGCGCTTCTGGTCACACCCGTGGTGAAGTTGATGGAGCCTGGTGGAATACAGCGCACCCAGGGCAAAGCCAAGCATGTCGACGATCGGCGCCGCTACGAATAAACCAGGTAAGGTTCGCTTTGCGCCCTCTCCCACAGGAAGGATGCATGCGGGGAATATCTTCACAGCACTGCTGAACTGGCTTATTGCTAGAGAAGAAGGTATGGACATCCTGCTTCGCATCGAGGATCTCGATCGCCAGCGTTCAAAGGATTTTTGGGCAGATCAGCTCCTTCGGGACCTGGAATACCTGGGTTTGACCTGGGATGAAGGGCCTTACTATCAGCATGATCGAGATGGTGCCTATGA
Source organism: uncultured Eggerthellaceae bacterium (assembly GCA_947632575.1). Lineage (GTDB taxonomy): Bacteria > Actinomycetota > Coriobacteriia > Coriobacteriales > Eggerthellaceae > CANRPV01. The sequence continues at coordinate 3,272 of CANRPV010000082.1, forward strand.
GGCGGCTTTCGAGATGCTCGACCTGGCCGGATTGGTGTATCCCTGTTATTGCACGCGAGCCGAGCTTTCTGCGGCATCAGCTCCTCATCTTGAGGAGCGACAAGTCTATCCTGGTACCTGTCGTCCACCTCTCCAATTGGACTCTAGCCTCTTGGGCTCTAACCCATTGGGTTCAAGCCCATCGAACTTAAATCCATTAGACCCTAATCTCTTGGACTCTAACCCCTTGAGCTTTAATTCACTGGATCCCGTCAACCCTAAAGGCGACGCGCAGATCAAACGTTATGATCCTGAAATTAAGGCCAACTGGCGCTTGATCACCGACCATCGTGTCATCGAATTTAATGATGGCCTCCAAGGTCCCTATAGCCAAATACTTGACCGAGATTGCGGCGATTTCGTCATCCGCCGTAAGGATGGGGGATTTGCCTATCAGCTTGCCGTAGTGGTCGATGATGCGGATGAGGACATAAGCTGCGTCATCAGAGCCTATGATCTTCTGAGTTCGACTCCGCAGCAAATCTATCTTCAAGATCTGTTAGGTCTTGATCACCCCAGTTATATCCACACCCCACTTCTTGTGGTGGATGAAGATGCGCATAGAAGACGTCTATCCAAGCGAGACCATGACGCATCTCTCGAAGAGCTATTGAGACGCTACGGTAGTGGGGAAGGCATTATCGGCCATTTGGCTTTTTTGGCGCGAATCATTCCAACCGATGAGGCGGTATCGCCAGAAGATCTTCTTGACGTCTTTGGGTGGGATCAATTTAAATCCCAGGTTCAGGACAAGCGTTTTATACTCTGGCAGCCGTAAAAACGGTAAGGCAGCTTTAAAACGGCAGTGCTAAAAGATCAGGCGACCAAGGTAAATCGAAAAATCCGGTGCCTGCCGCGAGGATTTCGGCCACATAGAAAAGCCCCAGAATCATGTTTAGATTCACGATCTGTCCCATGGCTTGAATGCGGCTTTTAGGTTCGAGCGGATTGCTCCACATGAGCTTAAAGGGTTGGTAAGCCGCCAAAATCATAAAGGGAATGATAATGATTCCTTCGGAAAAGAAAACGATGCCATTGGCGATGATTATAAGCACCCAGAGCACCAAAAAGAAGCGGTAGAGGGTATGGGATTTGGCACGTCCAAGGCAAACAGGCAGGGTCTTTCGTTTTGCCTCAATATCCTTTTCGATATCGCAGGTGTTGTTGGTCATCATGATCAGGCCGATACCTATGATGCATGGCAATGCCCAGATCAGCTCTGTAAGATCTAGGCTGCCATAAGATAGAACATAATCACTCGCCAGCGCGATAAGACCTCCCATAACAAATCCGCTGATTAGCTCGCCTACCGGCAGATAGGAGAGCGGTAGGGGGCCTCCGGAGTATAAAAGGATGGTAAGCAGGGCGATAAGAGCTATGACCAGAGGCACGAGCCAGCCAGACTGACTCATTACATAGATTCCAAGCGGAATGCAGACCAAGCCAAAACCTATGGCAAGAAGCAGTGCGGAGCGGGGATTAACGTTTTCATAAACCAGCACCGAATCGGAGGCTTCGACGTTATCGTCGCGTGAATCCGCCCCTTTGATATAGTCAAAGTAGTCGTTGAATGTGTTTACCGAAGACTGGAGTAAAACGCTGATCGCAAGCATGGCGAGCACCAACGGAAACGAGATGATGCCCTGATAGATTCGCACGCCCGCCACGGCCACAAGCACCGGCATTATCGATGCGACCCAAGTATGAGGAGCAGCGAGAAGCAGCGCGAGTTTAGGTGTGAGGGGATTGAAGGTTTTGGTCTCGTTCACTTTAAATGCTGTCCTTCTCCCTGATTTCAATCAAATTACGTGACAAGTAAGCAACATAAGAATGCGCCTTTACGTGCGAAAAATCTATTCACCTACAATATCAATAATAGTTTAGTAAGCAAGTTTATAAACGTCCGAAAATCTAGAAAGGAGCAGTCATGTGCACAGGCGTAAAGTTCATTGACGACAAGGGCAACATGTACTTTGGACGGAACCTTGATTGGTGCTTCGATTTTGGACAGAATGTCATCATCACCCCGAGAAACTACAGCCACAAATACGAGTATTTAGGGGACATGAAGAATAAATATGCCCTCATCGGCATGGGAATTTCCTTCGAAGGTATCCCGCTGTATTTCGATTGTGGCAATGAAGCCGGTTTGGCTTGCGGTGGCCTAAATTTCCCAGGCTATGCCCAGTATGAAGAGGACGCGGTCGCAGGCAAAACCAATATCGCGTCTTATGAGGTGCCTCTTTATGTGTGCTCTCAGTTCTCAACAGTAGACGAGGCTGAGGCTGCTCTGAAGAATGTAGCTATCACCAGCAAACCCGTAAATGAGAAGCTGGGCGCTTCAATGCTGCACTGGATGATCGGTGATTCCAAGCGCACAATCGTTGTTGAATACACGAAAAATGGCATGGAGATCTTCGATGACGGCACCGATACGCTGACCAATCAGCCAGGCTTCGATTTCCATCGCGAAAATCTTCGCAACTACATGGCCATGAGCAATAAGATGCCGGCTCCGGTTATGTGGCGAGAGCAGAAACTGACCCCCTTTGGCTCTGGCGCCTGCATGCGCGGTATCCCCGGTGATTATTATTCTCCGAGCCGCTTCGTCCGAGTTGCCTATATCAACGCAAACTATCCCGTGCAAACCGGTGAGGCCGCAAACGTGGCCCGTATGTTCCATACCCTCGGTGGGGTAGCCATGGTTGATGGCTGCGCTGTTATGAATGATCAGGGCGGTTTCGAGCGTACGACCTATACCGGTTGCTTCTCTCCGTATTACATGAATTACTATTACAGCACCTATGAGGATCCGGCAGTCCGTTATGTCACCATACAAGATTATGACGCCGATGCCGACGCCATCATTGAGGTGCTTGATAAAGATGCCCGTTATGGTCGCATCAATGCTGAGACGAATATGCCTCGACCCATTCATTACAGCAATCAAGAGGGTGTAACCATTCCTGAGGCATCTAACTAAGGAATGGTTTTCTTGCTTGACTGACTGCTTGATTGACTGACGAGTTCTCGAGAGAAAACTGGCTATCAAGCAAGAAAGTCTAAAGCGACAAAAAGACCGAGCTATGATTGAGTAAGAGCCGCTTCATGCAGCTCTTACTTTGTATCGTTCAAAGTCTTCTTAAAAGCTATCTTGTGATAGGCAAGGATACGATTCCAAATCCAATGATCCCGA
>CANRPV010000083.1 GCA_947632575.1 uncultured Eggerthellaceae bacterium
AGGTACTGCCGGAACCGCTTCGGCGAGCGTGGCTGAGGATGTCAGCGTCTCCGCAGCTTGTCCCGCGGGAGTTTTGGGCTTCACGAGCCCGAGACTTGACATGGCGGCATCGGCATCGGCCAGATCATGAGACCGATCGATGGTCTCTTCCGTTAGAGCCACAGGAGTAAAGGCGATGGTGGCATCTCTGCGAACAGCGGCGCCATCTAAGGCGTTTTCAATAATCTCGACAGCTGCCTCGTCTGTGGTCTCAGGACCCGATTCGGGCTGGACGGTCTCCACCGCGGCCTCAGAAACCACTTCTTCGCCAGCCACTTGGCGATTTAGTTCCTCGTGATCGATAACGGCGGTAACACTTGAGCTGGAGCTGGAATCATAGGTTGGCGCCTTGACGCCCATAATGCTTTCGCGCATTTGCTGAAGCCGAATCTCGGTTTTGCTTTGCTGCGCAGGCTTCTCCGCCTCCTCGGCGGCGGCCGCGGCCGCAGCAGCCGCGGCGCTGTTTTTCATGGCCAGATCATAGGCTTCCGCATAACGAGACCGATGAATCGAGCTTGAACCCCCTGGTTGGGGCTTTGCTTTTTCCTGTCCCCTCTTGAACCAATCGGGCACCGTAGAGCTTTGACCCAACACCTGCTCCACCTGACCGGCCGCGGCCCTCTGGGAACCGTCTGCATAAGCGGCGGCCTGGGCAGCACCCGCGGATGCTGTGCCGATTCCCCGCTGAACGCCTTGACCTGTTTCGAGTTCAAGCATTGGTTCGTCTGCTGCCATGTCGACAACGACTTCACCTGAGAGCAGCGCCTCTTCCTCCACCGCCTCCTGAACCATGCCGGCAACAGATTCGTTCTCGTAGGCGGTCGCGGTCTCATATCCACTTGTCGCGGCGCTCTGGGTAGTACCATCCTCCCCAAAATCAATGCTGATGGACGACGAGACGGGACGTCCTGTCAAGGCCGCCACTGCGGCCTTCGCGGCATAAAGTCGATCGGCTGGCGACGCGTTTTCGTCCACTTCGACGAAATCCTGGTTCACATAGCTGATCTCAGCTCCTTCGGGCACCACGTTAGAATCACGTGCCTCCCTCTCGCCGTGAACCACACCACGAGAAAAGCCGCGCTTGTCGGAGAGAGCCACGCTATCCTTGCCGATGCGCTCGGCAACGTTCATCAACACAGAGACACCGGAAGCGTTGTCATTGGCGCCTTCGTTGTAAGCTGCCCGACGATGAACAATTTCTCCTATCAGAGGCAATGCGGCGCAGAGAAACCCGATGACGGTCAACACGTTCCACACGATAGCGAAAGCGCCGCCTGGCGTAACGATGACCCTTACCAGCAGAAACACCGTCGAGGCAACAAGGCCGCCCAGCGCGACCCATTGCAAAATAGGAAGTATAGAAAGCAGCCGGGGATTGTTGAGCTCGGCTTTTACTTTACCACTGTCATAATGGGCAACCAAAATGACCTTGCGACGCCGGGACGAACCGGTATTCGGTGATACCCCCGGCTCATACTTGGCAACGACGTTTTGGCTGACTCCATGCACGAAAAAGCGAGACAGAATGGGTCGTCCGAAAATCTCAGCCACATACAACAACGTGGCCACCAAGGCCACAAGAAAACAAGGTATAGCGAGGAAAGAAACAAAAATGCCGATGACGGCACAGATCACAACGGCAGCCGAACAGAGGGCTTTTGGAAGGTCGGCATTGGCATTGCAATTAAAATCTTCGAGAACCGCAGGGAATCCTACTTCTTTTTGCAAATACTCGGCGATGTAAAGTGCGGTTTGCTGTTCTTCTTCGGTACCGGCAGGACGGGGTCCGATTTCTCGAGATAGGTACTCGACGTGGTTGTCTATTTCTGCCATAAGGCTTGCCTTCCGCTCGCTTTTTTATCTGTGTTTAAAAGGCATAGTTGTTATAAGTATACGATATTTAACTAATCATCTACATAATTACGAAGAATTTCGTCCGCCTGAGCTGCTTGACTCCTCTCAGAGGCATACGTGGAGATCGCCTCTTGGGTGCTCTCGTAAAGAAGCGTGGCGATCTTGTTTTGCGGGTTCTCTTCTAACTCAGCGCCGAGAGAAGCGGCCTGGGCGTCAAGCTCGTTGTATTGATTATTGAACTCCTCCGCCTGAACACGATCGCGCGACAAATAAGCAGCGTCTGAGCCTAGAGCGGCCTCTTGTGCTCGAATTCTCAGGTCCAGGTAATTCACATAGGGATTGAAGTCGATGGCGGTGTAGATATCTCTCAGCTCGACAAAATCATCCATCGCAGATTGAAACGCCGAAACGGCAAAGTTGGAAAGCTCTTGCGAATCGTTCACGTTCTCGATGGAGGTATCCGACACGACGCTCGCCGCAGATCGCGCATAGGTATCGCCTTCCATCAGCGATTTCCAACCGTTCGCCGCCAGGCTTTGCGCCCGCTTCCCTAGCAGTGTCTCCTCTAAAATCGTCTGGCCTGTTTCGATCATGGCGATGCGAGCATTGATGGCGATAATCGCTTGGCTTGCCACCTCTTTATCCAAGGGGTTGATGAGGTCCTGCTGAACGTTTTCCGCGTTAGCCTTTATGGCCGCGAGAGTTTCGGAGGCCTCTTTTAATTTCGGTTCGAGCACATCGAAGCGATCTTGCATGTCATCTTGGTTGAGAGGTTCTTTCTCACTTTCCATGACCTCCGATGCCACAAGATCATCCAGCTCCAGCAACACTTCATCCTGGGATTCAATTTGGCTGATGATGACACTTAAGCCGTCCAAGATTTGTTTCTGACTGGAGAGCAGTTCGTTTACCAGGAAGAAAAGGCCAACCGCCACCGCCAAAACCGCCAGCGCGGCGACAAGGATTACCCCTCGACGCTTACGCTTGCGAGTGCTTTTGCGCTTGACAACCTCTTCTTGTGAAGGCGCCCAGGAAGAGGATGTCGAGCTTATGGGAGTTTTGCTCACCTGAGTGGTCTCTTCGGTGGCGGTGCTCACAAACTCACCGGACGGCAGCGTGATACCCTGCTCTTTTTCCGGCGTAGCGCGGGGTTTTCGCCGTCTGAGAGTAAACAGGGATATGGTTCCAAGTCTCTTTCTGAAAGAAGACGTCGCCTTGGGTGTATCCCCTCCTCCCTCTTGGTCGTTCAGCGCGTTGATCTTCGCGTCGAGAACGCTGAAGGAGATTTCGTTCGAGGTTCCCTCGGTGTGGCGTTTGATATGGGCGCCACGAGTAATGCGATTATGTCGGCGGGCCATCAGCTGCGCCCTCTTCGTTCTTCCAGTTCGGCGACAATTTCAGCGGTCGAGCAAACGTGGACGTTTTTGCTGGGCAACGATTTGAGGAACACGCTCCCATAACCTTTGGTCAATAGCCGCTTGTCGGCAAAGATGAGAACGCCCTCATCGTCTGCCTTGCGAATAAGTCTCCCCGCCGCCTGCTTTGTCTCCATCACCGCTGCCGGCAGCACATAATGGTTCCAAGCGCCGCTATCCCGCTGAGAACGCTCACAGGAAAGCGGATCGGTGGGCTTTGTGAAAGGAAGCTTGGGAATGATGACGCCTTTAAGGGTGGCACCGGGCGCGTCGAAGCCCTCCCAGAAACTTTTCAGGGCGAAGAGCGAAAGGTGCTCGTCGCTCAGAAAATCATCCTGGAGGTTTTTGATCGATGTACCCCACTTCTGACACACCAAGCGCAATCCCTCATCCTTTAGGGCGCCATGGACCACATCGAAGCTTTTCTCCATCTCCTTGCGGTTGGTGAAGAGGGTAAGCATGGATCCGTTTTGCGCCTTGTGAGTTCCTATGAGCAGCTCCGCCAGGGCTTTCAGGTACTGACTCTCATTGGGCTCTGGCATATCGTTGGCCACGTAGATGGTCATCTGCCGATCAAAGTCATAGCCCGAACGAAGCAAGAGATTGTCACACGGAGAGAATTCACCCTCGTTGAGGCCGAGCGACTCCTCCATGGACTTAAACGATTCCCCTACCGCTAACGTGGCCGAGGTATACACCACCGAATGAGTCCTCTCGTAGAAATTCTCCTCGAGAATAGATCCGACGCTATAGGGTGCCGCCGTCAAAACGTCGCGCCCCTGCCCTTTCTTGCGTGTCAGTGTGGCCTCGTAGACAAAGCGCTCTGAGCTCTGCTCGACGATGACCTCTTCGGCGTTGATGAGCTCTTTGAGCTCAAGGGTCGTGGTAGCCACTTCCCTTTGCGCGGCTTCCACTCCTGAAATGCCCTCCATGCAGGCGACCAAATCCTGACATGCATGGACCAAAGCCTCCGCCCGGTCCTTTAAAAGCGCACCCTGGGCTTTGACTTTCTCAAAATGTTCCGAGGAACGAATATCGTCATTGAGCCAGAGTTCAAGAGTCTCGTAGGACTTTTGTCCTGGCACCGTGTCAAAGTAAAGCAGGCCGTGCACCGCGGCGGTAAACCCATCTGCTGCTTCACTAAAGCTTCTACCAGCCTCCTGGGCTTTTGCGGTCAACGCATAGAAAAGGGTCGGATCGTGATCTCTCTCGGCCTTTGCGAAAGCACGTTCGACTCGGATAAGGCAGTTCCGCGACGCTTCAGGTGCTGTCACCTTTTGAACGAGCCGTTGCAGCTCATCGCTCGCGATGCTGGAGGAGAAAGCTCTTCGAGCCTCATTTTCCACACCGTGAGCCTCATCCACCACCCAATAGCGCACGGGAGGGAGGAGCCCTCCATTGACTGCCATATCACGGAAAAGTAAGGCATGATTTGTCACCACGACAGAAGCCGCTTCGGCTTTCCGCCGGGCTCCGAAAACGTAGCATTCTTTAGAGAAGTAGGGACATTTTCTTCGTAGGCATTCCTGGCTTTGAGTCGTAAAGCTGCGCCGCGGCAAAAGTCGATAGTCAAGTTTCAAGTTGTCGATATCGTCGAAAGCCGTTTGCTCGATGAACGAAAGGAGCGTGGCGAACGCAGGAGCCGGATTCATCTTTTCGTTTTCGACGGTTCTCGGCTCAAGTGGTCCTTGGAGTTGTCGATCCACCTTTAACAGACAGGGGTAATGATTAAAGCCCTTGAGGGACGCATAGCTTGGGGTTGCCGAAACCCCTTTTTCCTTGAGAGCCGTGACAAGCGCCGGAAGCTCATGGTATACCAGCTGGTCAAGCAGGCCGTTCGTCTTTGTGGCAACTCCTACGGTGATGTCATTATCTAAAGCGGCATAGATCGCAGGCACCAGGTAGGCCATCGACTTACCCGTGCCAGTTCCCGCCTCCGCCAATAGATTGCGGGACTGTTCAAAGGCCTGGTTTACCGCTACCGCCAGTCGGCGCTGTTCATCACGCTCTTCGTAATCCTCGTAGAGAGATCCCACCAAACCACCTGAGCTGAAAGCCTCCATGATGGCCTCATCCGTGGCAAAGCGCAGACCCTTCGTCGGATCAGCCGCTAAAAGATCCGCGTCCACTTTCGGATGCAGATCTACGGGCTTAAGCCTCCTCTGACGTAGCGCTCGGAGCGAAAACGTGTCGGCGCCCTGCTTGGTGTTTTCTGCGGTGCTTTCAGCAGCGCCCCCTTCGCTACTTCCCTTTCTCTTCTGTTCAGCGAAATAAGCGAAGACCTCGCCAGTGGACCATTCCTCCACCGTGGCAAACAACGCGATTTTTGCGACGACGCTCTCAGGCATCGCGTCGACACCCGCTAAAAGAATGCGAAAGAGTGCACAGGTGGCGGCCACGTCCTCGTCAGCTCGATGGGTGGAGAGCGGCGCGCCGAAAGCTTTCACTAGATCGATAAGGCGATGGGACTTCATGAGAGGCAAAGCGATACGCGAAAGATCCAACGAATCGATCCAGAGGTTCTCCAAAAGCGGGTAGCCAGCCGGATGCTTAGTCACAAATCCACGATCAAACGCCGCATTATGAGCTACAACCTTGGCGTCGCCTACAAAGTCGACTAAAAGGCTAAGAGCTTCTGCCGGATGAGGAGCCGTGGCGACATCTTCGTCATGAATTCCGGTTAGGTGAACCACGTCATCGGGAATGGGTTTCCCTGGATTGACGAAGGTGACGAACCAATCGACCACCTCTCCCTTTTCCATGCGTGCCGCCGCTATTTGAGTGAGCTCGTCTTTAGCCAGAGAGAAGCCGGTGGTTTCTGTATCAAGAACCACGACATTGCTGTCGAATTCGCCATAATGATGGGATTCGGCCTGCTTTGGTAGTCTGGCATAACGCTCGACTATTTCGGGTAAAGCGCCCTCATATATGAATTGAGACAATTCTCCGGGCAGCTCAAGGCTCACCGACGCTTCATCCTTTCATTGTCTTTCAAGGCTAGAACCTTTAGGCTTTTCGGTAGCATAAGTACAGCAATAGATATAGCAACATAGTATTGTAACAAGCCTCGAACGGAGTAGGCTATGGATGGTTATTTAGGAACCTATCATTCTTTTGAAACAGCCAGTAAGCGGGACGCCGCTGTGCT
>CANRPV010000084.1 GCA_947632575.1 uncultured Eggerthellaceae bacterium
GGGTCGTTCCCCTTGTTTGCGTTGGAGTTTGAGAAGTTGGGGTCGCGGAACTTGAGCCCGCGCTTTGCCCGGATGTGGCTTGGCCCGAGGTGTTCTGTCTGGTCGCGCTTTGCCCAGCCGTGCTCGTCTGTGTCGAGCCTTGGGCGGCGTTAGTCGTTGTTTGAGCGTTAGCCTGCTTGCGGAGCGCGATCTCCTGCTCGTACTCCTTTACCAGATCCTCCGCGGCTTCCACCGATTCGGTGGTAACCCCTTCGGTGCGCAGACGGTTAGCCAAGCCCGGTTGCAAATCGTCGATGGACACGTCGGTGATACGCACGAGCTTCGATGTGTCGATGCCGAGCACTTCTCCGGGAAGTCCCTCGTAGATGGCCACATAATCACCATTGGCGGCCAGGTAGGCGGCATTGCCGGTCAAAAAGCTAAACAGGAAAAACGCGCCGCCCAAAATAAAGGCGAGCAACAGCACCACGATGGCGGCGGTGATTTTCGTCTTGCGCGCGATCTTTTTGGAGCGCACCTCGGCAAAGCCGGTCACATCCACGACGATCACGGTGACGTTGTCGATGCCACCTGCGGCAAGAGCGGCGTTGACCAGTTGAGAGGCGCAACGCTGAGGATCGCGGGTTCGGCAGAGTATGGCTTCGATATCTGGATCGTCCACCATAGAGGAGAGGCCATCGGAGCAGATCAGCAGGCGATCGCCGGTGTGGACGTTGATCTCGAAGATATCCGGTTGGGTGGAAGGATCGCTTCCAAGGGCTCGGGTGATAACCGAGCGCTGAGGATGGACGCGCGCTTCGGCGGGCGTGATCTCGCCGGCCTCGATCAGGTCGGCCATAAGTGAATGGTCACGGGTGATCTGTTGCAGGCGTCCTTGATGGAGGAGGTAAGCGCGCGAATCGCCCACCTGGGCGATGATGAGGCGTTCGTTTTCGAGCATCGCCGCCGTGCAGGTGGTGCCCATGCCTCGGCGGCCCACCCCTTCATGAGCGGCACGAATGATCTCCAGGTTAGCCTCTTCCACCGCTTGGGCGAGAGCCTGGGCGTCGGGATGCGATGGGGCTCGCTCGGCTATGACGTTGACGGCGATCTCCGAGGCCACCTCGCCGGCGGCATGACCGCCCATGCCGTCGCACACCACATACAGCGGAGGCGCCACCACGAGGGAATCTTCATTGTGCTCGCGCACATTGCCGATGTCGGTGCGCGAGCCGAAGGTGGATATCTTTTTCTGTTCTCGAGAGCTAACCATCAGAGATAACGAACCCGAATCTCCACGTCGCCGACCGTGACGACGTCTTTGTTCTTAAGAGCCGTCGGCTCGAAAATGCGCTGGCCGTTGACGTAGGTACCGTTGGTGGAGCCAAGGTCTTCCACGAAAAGATTCTGACCCATGAGCTGGAAGCGGGCGTGACGGCCCGAAACAAAACCGGCGCCGATAACGATGTCGGCTCCAGGGGAGCGTCCGACGATGACTGGCCCGTGAACGGCGATGGATACGCCACGGAGTTCCTTCGGGCCGCGTTCCACGGAAAGATTCCAGGTGTGCTCTTTTTGCCGCTGGCCTTTGACCAGACCGATGCCCGTTCGCATGATCGCAAAGAGGAAAAGATAGAGCAGCGCGACGAACAGCAATCGGGCAATAAGCAGCATTACGTCGATCACGAAACTATCCCCACTCTATTCTCTAGAAGCTCAATCCTGTTAATTAAAATCCGATCACCCGACGCTCGAGAAGACCCTTAGACCAGCTGGAACTCGAGGGTGGTGGTTCCCAGCAAGACCTCGTCGGCGTCATTGAGGGCGGCCGACTGTATCTGCCGTCCGTTGACGAAGGTGCCGTTGGTGGAGCCGAGATCCGTAATGGTCCACTGACCATAGTCGTCGCAGGAGATCTCCGCATGGATGCGCGAGACGTTGATATCGGGGATGACCACCTCATTGCGAGATTCACGCCCGATATGAAGGCGCTTTCCGTTGAGGCGGTAAGCGCGGTCATTGGCGGCGTCGTAGAGATAGGCTTGGAGCTGCATCTGAGCTGCGGGAGCAGCAACAGGCGCAGCAGCCTGGTTATTAAAGACCATCGTAGGCGGCGCCTGGGTGTGAGCTGCGGGGCTCACCACCCGCTCATCGAAGCCCTGGGCGCTCTCCTCAAGATACTCGTCGTCGCCGAAATAAGCGGCTGCGGCGCCTTGATCCAACGGCGTCTGAGCGGGATGGACAGGTGCTACACGGCCGGCTTGCCGAGAAGGCATGGCCGCGGCGGCCTGCATTGCCGAAGCGCCACCCATGGCCGTGGCCGGCATGGCGGAAGCGGCTTGCGGCATAACCGGCGCTGCCGGTGCAACCGGGGCAGCGGCGGGTGCTTGGGATGGCATGGGGCTCCGACGAGGCATGGCGTTTTGCCTCTGAGACATTGGCTGCATTGGTTGGCGCTTTGGCTGAGCGACCGCGCGAGCTGCGGGAGCGGGCGTCGGTGCGAGACCATAGTGCTCCATCTCCTCTTGGCGCAGCTGGGCCACCAGCGGAGCGGCCACCATCTCAGCGATCACATCGAATTTGCCATGACGCAAGTCGTTGTCGACGATAAAGCGCACGAGTGGTTGCCCGTCCATGATCAAGCCGCCCTCATTGGCTTTCGCGGCGAGATACGTCTCGGTTTCTCCGGCAAGGGTCGGATAGTAGCCAAAGAGCCGAGCGTCATCATCGGGGCTCACCAAAACGGTGTAGAGCGTAGGCGCGTATTGCTTACCGGCTCCGACCATTTTTTGGCGGCGCATCTGCTTTTCGGCTTTTTTAGCGATTTGAACTGGCGAAAGAGGAGAATCGGAGATACGACTGGCGGCTCCGTCTACCGCATCATCAATTCTGCCTTCAACCCGAGAAAGAAAACCCATGACAGGAACCTCTCTTTATCGTGCTACGTTTAAAATTCTGTTAGGGAAATCTTGCCACAATCAAGGGGACGCTGGCAAAAAATTGACCATCTTCTACCAATTCGCCATTTCCGTTTAGTTAGGCAATAGAATTAAGCCATAAAAAACGGTGGGTTTGAACCCGGGAGGCGTTATGGCTACCTTCAAAGAGTTCATGCATGTGGCGGAGCTGACGGTCAACGACAAGACCTCGTCTCGGCGCATGGGGGAAATCCTTTCGATCATGCGCAAGTACAAGCTATCCCATGGTTTGACTCCGGAAAAAGCCGTCTCCATGCTCGAGGATTTAGGTCCTACCTACGTGAAGCTAGGGCAATTGGCCTCTAACCAGATGGATATTTTGCCGAAGGCCTACTGTGACGCTTTCCAGGCGTTACATACGCAGGTAACGCCGATGGATTTCGAGACGGTGAGCACCTGCCTCAATGAGGCCTACGGCAAAGATTGGCATGAGGTTTTTCAGTCCATCGACGAGACGCCGCTTGGCTCCGCCTCTATCGCTCAAGTGCACAAAGCGTGGCTTTCAGATGGAACGGTGGTTGCCGTTAAAGTGCGCAGACCGGGCATCGTGGAGCAGATGGCAGAGGACTTGGCCCTGATGAAGCATGCTCTGGCGCTTGCGGAGTTTGCCACCACGCGTCACGAGGACATCATGCTCAACCTCGACGGCTTCGTGGATGAGCTGGAGAGGACCACCGAACGCGAGGTGGATTTCACCATCGAGCTGAAAAATCTCGTTCGTTTTAAGAAGGAGATCGCCGACGAGCGAGGTGTGACCTCGCCTACGCCTTATCCGGAGATATCCAACGAGGCGGTTCTCGTGATGGAGTACGTGGAGGGCACGGAGATCAACCAGGTCGAAGATCTCAAAGCTCAGGGACTGGATGTGACGGCGCTCGCCAAACGGCTCGCCGACAGTTACGCCTCCCAGGTGATCGACAAGGGCTTTTTCCACGCGGATCCGCACGCGGGCAATATTTTGGTGCGCGATGGCGATATCGTTTGGATCGATCTGGGCATGACCGGCAGCCTCACCGCCGGCGAGCGCAATCATGTGGGCGAGGTATTCCAAGCGGTGGCCACCCAAAACGGCTACGAGCTCAAGGAGGCGCTGCTCGGGCTCTGCACGGCGCGCGGCGAGATCAACCACGGGCAGATGCTCAGCTCCATGGAAGAGCTCATCAACTCCTATTCCACCAATCGCCTCTCCGACGTCAACGTGGGCGAGGTGTTTCAAGAGGCCATCGAGATCCTGCGGCAGCAAAATCTCGTGATGAACCCCTCATTCACGATGATCGCCCGCGGTTTTATCACCCTTGAGGGCGTCATCTCCCAGATAGCGCCCCAGATAAGCATCGTGGATGTGATTTCCAAGCACGTTATTCGCCAAGCGCTCAACCCCGAGACCATCAAGGCGAAGGTGAACGAATTGGCCACCTCGACGGTGGAGTCGGCCGAGTCCATGACCAAGATTCCCACCGAGGTGCTCCATACCCTCGATATGGTTAACCGCGGGCAGATTCACGTGGGTGCTGATCTTTCGGTGCCGGAAGATGCGATGGCAACCATTTATGTGGTGGCTGGTCGTTTGGTACTGGCCATCATCGCGGCGGCGCTGTTCATGGGGTCATCGATCATCTGCACAACGTCCATGGAACCCAAGCTTTTGGAGGTACCGCTACTTGGTTTCATCGGTTTTGTGTTCGCCGCGGCACTTGCGATCTACGTGGTCGTACTTACGCTCAAAGACCGACACCAGCTGCTGAATCACGAGAAAATCGAGTAGGCGCTTTTTAAGGCGCTTTTGCTTTTAAGCGTCTACCTCGGGCAGCTCAGTGAAAGTTTCATCTTTGGGTCCCCACGTGCCTTCGAAGGCGCTGCTCCCGTCTTTGAACCCCATGGGATCGTGCGTCGCATCACAAAACGGCTTGTTGCGACTGTGTCCGCAGCGACAAAGCGCGTAGCGATTACGTCGTTCGTAGACTTCACCATCGGCGCCTTCAAGAGGGATGCCTCCGCGGACGAAGATGGGCCCGCTGCAAGATTCCGGCACATCCTCTAACAAGACGATGCTCGGCTCGAAGCTGTCTTCGTAAACCTTTTCCGTCCGTGCGTCCACATGGGCGAGGCGGCCGGTGGGGCAGTGCCAAGAGGCGGCGACGGCTTCTTGTTTGAGGTGATAATCGTGGCCCGATATCTCGGTGAGCGTCCACACCTCTTTTCCGTCCCGGTGGCAGAAGCGAGAATAGGAGCAGCGATTGTCATCGAAGAGATAGAGCTCGTCTCCGGGAAAAACGTCGGTTCGGTCTTTATAAGGCATCTTATCGGCCACCTCTTCACCATGAAACGTTTGCCCGGAGGCGTCGGCTTTAGCATGGCTTCCGTCGCAGAACGGCTTTGAGTGACTGCGTCCACAGCGGCAGAGATGATACTCATCCTGAGTCTCATAATCCTTGACGTGGTGATACTCCAGATGAGTCCCATCTTCGCAGGGAACAGCGGCGTCTTCGGAGAGGGGTACGCCGCTAGTCACGACATAAGGTCCGTCTTTGACGATGGTGATGCGGGGATCGCTGCTCATGAGGGCTCCTTTAAAGAGACTCAAGCCATCAAAAACCGAGGCTTGAGCAACCAAATATTAGCCGGTAGCAGCTCTATTCTACGGAGGCTTCGGCTCTGATCAAGGAAACAAAGCTACAGTTGATAAAACGTTAACTGTCGGGCTTTTTATACGGTGGTTCTATAGGGTAAGATACCCACACACAGACCCTCGACTTCAAAGGGAGGCAGTATGTATAAGAAGATATTGGTTCCTTATGACTCATCCCGTCCTTCGCGCCATGGCTTGGAACAGGCCTTAGGCATTCTTGCTCCTGACGCCGATGCCGAAATCACCGTGCTGAGCGTTGTGGATTGGCATGAGTACAACGTCGAAACTTTCAAGATCGCTTCCCGTATGGCCGGTGTCATGGGCAGCAATTTCAACGAGGACCCCGCTTCTTCCAAGAAGATCGACGAGGAGGCCGTAGAGGAGCAGAAAAAGCGTGTCGAGGACGATATCGCCAGCATCATCGACGGGAATAAGGCCGTCAAGGTAGCCGTCATCAATGGTTCTCCCCATGATGCTATCACCGATTTCGCCGATCGCGGCCATTACGACTGTATCGTGATGGGTCATCGCGGCATGGGTGCGGTACGTGGCATGATCGGCAGCGTGTGCTACTCGGTACTTCACAAGACCACGGTTCCCGTTCTCGTCGTGAAGTAGGAGCGAAACGCTGAAGCTAATGCCGCGAAACGCTGAAGCAGAAATGCCGTAGAAGCTCGTCGAGCGAAACCGCTCGATCGAAAACGTCGCGCTGAAGCGACGTGCTGAGGCAGAAGCGCAGGATAAAGAAAAGGCCGGAGGCTAAACGTCTCCGGCCTTTATTCGTATGGAGCCAACGGCCGGACTCGAACCGGCGGCCTGCGCATTACGAGTGCGCTGCTCTACCAACTGAGCCACGTTG
>CANRPV010000085.1 GCA_947632575.1 uncultured Eggerthellaceae bacterium
CTGAGTGCATCCATAAATTCGCGAGCGCCGGGCAGAGGATCGATCGTGGCGATCACTTCCTGGATCTCTTTAATACCCAGGTTATGCTCACGCAAGATGGCTATGCGCTCGCTCATGAGCTTGTCGTAGTTCGGTTCATCGCGAGTGGTGCGCGCGAGCTCTGGAATTCCGCTTGCCTCAGCTAGGGCAATCCAGATCTCTGGAACCAATACGCCTTCCATATCAACACAGGTTATAAACATACCCGTCCTTTCTCCGGGGGAATTATTCCGTGGCAAGTTTAGCGTAAAAAAGCCGCTAAATCTTAACTGGCAGCTAATGAATCTTGTGAAATGAGCCGATACCCTGAACTTCGTAACGGCCCGCATAAGGCTTCCTATCCAAATCCAGCGAGGAGTTATCCATGGATCAAATGCCAAACGGTCAGCACAAGATGAATCGCAGACCCCGTCCTTCCTATCCTCAGACCTCCCATTACAGGCCAACCCCGCCGCCACGTTCCGCGATGGCCATCGCGTCTTTAGTGCTGGGTATCGTCGCACTGGCGACATCGCTGCTTCCTATCATCAACAACCTTTCGTTTTTCATCGCTATCCTCGCGATAATCTTTGCGATCGTTGCGTTTTTGGGCATACGAAAGGGAGCGAAAAGCGGCACGGGGTTGGCCGTGGCGGGGTTAGCGACGGCTATCGTAGCCGTAATAGCTGTTTTGGTTTCCCAAGCTGCTTATTCGGCAGCCATCAATCAGGCTACTGAGGACTTAGATAATTCGATGAGCCGGCTTACGGGCGATGCCACCGAAGAGATTCTCACCAATGACGTCAATCTGGCTTTTGGAGAGTTCACGGCGGTGAGTGGCGATTACGGCTTGGTTACTACCAGTTTGCCGGTACGTCTTACGAACATCTCAGGTGAGACCCAGTCGTTTAACATCCAGGTCGAGGCCGTTGATGTATCCGGTAACCGCATAGCCACCGATTACATCGTCGTGTCGAATTTGGGGCCAAATCGGTCCCAGAACTTCACGCTTTTCAGCTATGTTCCGAGTGATGATCTTGAGGCGATGAAGAGTGCAACATTTGAGGTCGTGAGCGCTTCTGCCTATTAGGGTGAGAGCTTCCGCTTATTAATTAGAGAGAGCTTAGAGAGAGCACTTACGGCTAAGATTTATCTCCTGATCAAGTAGGCTCTCTGCGGGGCAGCTTATCTGCGGGGCAGGCTCTCGCAGGATAAACTCTGGCAGCATAAACCCGGGTGGCATAAACTCTGAGAGCATAAAGTTTGGCAGCATAGACTCTGTCCGCATAACCATAGGTTGTAGAAAAATGAACGCGAGAAAAAAGAAATCGGTTGAAGGCGAACTGACTGAGGAGCTCCTCGAGGAACTTCTCGAAGCTCCCAACATCGATCGATTCGTGCGCGATCATGAGTTTTTGGACCTTACGCTTTCGGAATACCTCCAGAGGCTACTCGAGGAAAAATCGCTGCGTCGCATCGATGTGATCCATAAAGCGGGGCTCAATGAGACCTTCGGCTACATGCTCTTCACGGGGCGCCGACAAAAGGCCAGCAGAGACAAGCTGCTAGCCTTAGCCTTCGCAATGGGACTCGACCTAAAAGAGACCAATCGCCTGTTGCAGCTCGGCGAGGAAAACGGGCTTTACAGCAAGAATCGCCGTGACGCCATCATTATTTACGGGATCAGCCATAGCATGGACCTGCAGGCGGTTGACGAGGCTCTTTATCGTTTCAAAGAGGAGACCATCAGCTGATGGAATCTGATCTGCTACCATAAGTCTATGGTTGTGGATGATCTCTCTTCATATCTTGACGCTCTGCAGCGTGATGACTGTTATCGCGTTGAACGCACGCTTAAGGCGACGCCGACAGAAACCACCGAGCTTGTCTATTACCGCGGGGCCAATGAGGCTGAGCTCGGGCCTTTTGTTCGCAAACGCATCAAGGACAGCCTAGGAATCGGCAGCGTCTATCGAATCCTGCGCGAGGCTCAGAGGAAAGGGCGTCGCTTCCAACATATTCCACGCATCGAGGATTGCTACGAGCGAGACGATGAGCTCATCGTCATTATGGAATATGTCTCGGGTGAGACCCTGGATGTGCTGATTGAGCGTCTCGGTCCATCGATTACCTTAGTAAACGCTATATTCCCGGCGCTTTGCAATGCGGTTATCGAGCTTCACGAGGGTTTTACCCCACCCATTATCCATCGGGATCTGAAGCCTTCTAACATCATGATCTCCCGCAATAACCTCACGCTGATCGATTTCGGCATCGCGCGGACCTATACCGAAGGCGCCTTAAGCGATACGACGAACTTCGGAACGAGGGCCTATGCGCCGCCTGAGCAATTCGGCTATGGGCAGACCGATGCAAGAAGTGATGTCTATGCACTGGGAATGTTGTTATATTATGGGCTGACCGGTAAGGAGCCTCAAAGGGCTTTAGCGGGTAAACTCGAACAAGAGAAATCAGTGCCCGAACCACTTCGGCCAGTGTTGGCGAAGGCTACGGCGTTTGATCCTGATCAACGCTATGATCAGGTTCGAGCCTTAAAAGAAGCATTTCAGAAAGCGGTGTCTCCTTTGGTGGATAAAAAGAATGCCCAGAGCACAGAAGATCAGTCTTCTGAAACTCCGTTGGAATCTGTGGTATCAGATCTCGACGATTACGATTCTTCGAACCTTGAGGGCGATTACGATGCCGATGACTCCTCTGTAGAGGGCGAATCGGAGGACGAGTATTCCGAAGAGGAGTACTACGACGAAGAATATGACGATGAAGACTTCGACGATGAGGACTTCGAAGAGGAAGAAGAATTCAGCGACGAAGAATATAAGACGATGATCGATGGCTCGAAGGTCAAAAGAACGCCGGCCTTCGTCAAGCATCATCGCGAGAGAAAAGCCGCTCGAGCGGCCAAAAAAGATCCCACTAAGATCTACTTCACCGAGTGGCTCGGTCTGGTTTGGGATGTGGTCGTCGTTATCATCTGGGGCATGGTTATCATCGCGGCATTTATCGTCACCTTTAACCCCACCACCCCCGAGGCGATGGCTCTGCCGCCTCTTACGCGTTTCCTGCAATACGTGGGCTTCATCGCCTTCTTCTTCAGCGGCATTGCTTATATCGTGCTTGATAAGCGTCTGCTTCGCCGTATGATTCCCGCTCTCGTGGACAATCGAGGAAAAAGCTCCATACTTCCGGGCGTCATCTTGATGGCCATAGGCTTTCTGTGCCTCATCATCTCTTTCTTCACCGTTTAGAAGCAGGTTAGCCCTTTGCGGGGTAGGCAAAAGCGCGGGCGTTATACTTTCGATGAGGGCAGCTGTAGCGAGCGGCTTGAGCTAGCAACGTGCCAGAGCGAGCAGCCAAAAGGCAATCGACTTTAGATTAGCGTTAATGTGCCGCTCATGGCTGTTGTCGTCCAAAGCCGCGGAAGAAGGTTGGACTGGTGGCCAAAGAGTACATACAGATTTTTCCCGAATATGATCGCGATGCGCTTATTCCCAAAGACGGTCACTGGCGGCATCTTCCCGTGCTCTTCATCCATGGGCTCAACGCTCGTGACTCTACCTTGACTGAATCTCCCAATTGGGGTCGAATTCCCGATAGGCTCCACGAAACGGAAAGAATCTTTTACTACGCTAACCAGGATTCTTGGTATGGGGTCGAACATAACGCCAAGCAGATCGCCGAGGCCGTGTATCGCGCCTGCGAGCTGACTGGCGCTCCGAAGATCCACTTGATTGCCCATTCCAAAGGGGGAGTGGACGGCCGTCGGGCGCTCTATCTTCCTGGGGTGGCCGATAAGGTCTTTTCCTACACTACCCTTGCCACGCCTCATAGAGGCATGCTGTTCTCGTCGCTGATCTCTTTGGTTCCTCTGCTGCCGAAATACGTGGTAAGCCCCATCATCAATCGCATCGTCAAGAAAAAAGGCGATCCAAGCCCCGATGTGTATTCCGTCCTGAAAGACACGACGCTTAAGGGCGCGCGGGAATTCGAGAAGAAATATCCGGACAGGCCCGATGTCGTCTATAGCTCCTACGCTTTCATCAACGAGGACAAGCGAAAGAAAATACCTCATCCAGGGCAGATGCTCATATCGGTCTTCGACCGCAATACCGATGGGATCGTGCCGCTCAAATCCACCGAGATGCCTCATCGCCAGATTGTCCACGTCTATGGACACCAGGAGTTTACGCATGATGAGGCCGTGGACATGCATCGACGCGATATCCTCTTCGTGCTTGAGGATGGAACGGCGTTTCGATCGGCACCGGATTTCATCGTATGGGTGCTTGACGGACTCGATGCGCTCTATCTGGTTGAAAACGACGGGAGCGCGCTGACCCCCGAAGGCTAAACCACTCTTTAAGACTTAAGCTTACTTCTGCAAACTAAGTTTAAGCGCGGGCTCATGATTCACGATCAAGCTTAGCGGCACTTTTTTCTCACTCCACGCGTCTGATGTGATAATATGCCTTGGGTCTACCCGAGCATGAGGAGTTTTGAATCCCGTTGGATGCATTGATCGAGGCCATAAAAGCGTTCATATTTGGAGTCGTGGAGGGCATAACCGAATGGCTGCCTATCTCTTCCACCGGCCACATGATGCTTCTCAACCAATTCCTTCCGCTGAACGTGTCGGAGGCGTTTTACGACACCTTCCTCGTGGTGATTCAGCTGGGCGCCATCATGGCCGTCATCATGCTCTACTTCCACAAGCTCAATCCTTTCTCGGTGCGAAAGAGCGATTTTGAGCGGAAAGAGACCTGGGGTATTTGGGCCAAAGTGGTGATCGGCTCGATTCCCGCGGCCACCATCGGATTTCTGCTGGATGATTGGATGGAGGAGCATGTCACCAACAATCCGCAGGTAGCCTATGTGGTGGTATCTCTCGCGCTTATCATTTACGGCGTAATTTTCATCTTGCTCGAACGGCGCAATCGCAAGAAGCTTGCCGCTGCTCAGTTTCATGTTATGGGAAGCATGTCCATTCCCCATGACCGGATTCGCGCTAAGGATGACCCGGAGTTGCGAGGCCGTCATGCGAAGCGCGGGGATAGCCATGTGATGTGGGTGGATGCCGCATCCAATGACGCCGCCGACATCGAACCCGCGGAGCAGGACTCATCCAACGCTTTCGCCAAGATCAACACCTTCGACGAGATGTCTTATAAGACCGCTTTTCTCATCGGTATCTTCCAAAGCCTTGCGATCATCCCGGGCACATCTCGGTCTGGTTCGACGATCATCGGCTCGATGCTGCTCGGTACCTCGCGCACCATCGCAACAGAGTTCGCGTTTTTCCTGGCCATCCCCATCATGTTTGGATGGAGTCTGCTCAAGTTCATCCGTCACGGGTTTGCCTACACGGGCATCGAGTGGATGATCTTCGCGATCGGCATCATCACCGCTTTTGTGGTATCCGTTTTAGCCATCAAGTTTTTGATCGGCTACATCAAGCAAAACGATTTCACGGCCTTTGGTTTCTATCGCATTGGACTGGGTTTCGTGGTGCTTGTCTACTTTGGCCTGAAAGCCTTAGGTCTGTTTTAATGGCTTTCTTATTGGCCTTCGGTTTGCTACCATAACGGCACAGAAGGCCAGTATATGGCAGGTGGTACGACCACCTTTTTACCGCTTGTGATGTTTGGCCATGAGCGGATAAGTAATTGGCAAGCCGGATACGTTATTGGCAAGCCGGATAAACTGTAGGCAGGCCGATGGTAGGTTGAAGGTTAATTGAGGGTACGTTGAGGGGCTACGCTCAGAAAGGAAGTCTCATGTCTGAGGAAAGCAACGCTATTTCCGAGATTCAGATGCATCGGGATCAAATTGACGCGATCGACAAGGAATTGGTGGCGCTGTTGAACAAACGCGCGAGCCATTCGCTGGTGATTCGCGGTCTTAAGCCTGAGGCGAACATGGGCCTGTTCGATCCCAAGCGCGAAGAGGAAATCTTTGAACGCGTCTGCAGCTATAACGAGGGCCCTCTCTATAACGACTATCTCCGTGAGATCTACGGTACGATCCTCAAGGTTATGAAGGAGACACCAAGCGTATGAGTGAAGAAACTATTCCCGCCCTCCCTTATCTGGGAACCAAGACCGACGAGATCACGCTTTTCGCCGGTCCCTGCTCGGTAGAGTCCAAAGAGCAGTTCGAAGAGGTGGCGGCTTGCATCGCCGATCTGGGACTTCATTGGATTCGCGGCGGCGCGTTCAAGCCTCGCACCAACCCCCACTCGTTCCAGGGTCTCGGTGAGAAGGCGCTGGTCATCATGGCTGATGCGGGGGAGAAGTACCGCCTGAAGACGCTCACCGAAGTCATGGACTCCGAGCACTGCGACATGGTCCACTCCTATGTGGACGGTCTGCAGGTGGGCGCTCGCAACTTCCAGAATTTCTCGCT
>CANRPV010000086.1 GCA_947632575.1 uncultured Eggerthellaceae bacterium
GATATCGCATGGTTCCAATTTCAAATATGTTACTTTACATAACATATATTATCAGACTTTTATATATGGGACGGTAGCGAGATCGATTATTCCTTACGTCGCTTGTGGCCTAAAGCCTAGCCCCAAGCCGACGAGCCCTCAGACCACCCACTGTTATACGGAGATGAGAGATAAGTTCCAAGCGCCGATGACGGATCCGAGCTTTGAGCTATTTGCATAAGGACTGGCATCAAGAATATTATGTTCGCGAGGTTCAGACCAAATGCTACAACACCCATGATTATGGCTAAGATGGCCGGCTTTCTAAAGCGCTGATCAAGCATTGGATATTGCTTAGGATCCTTTAAAACCTTCTTTACCTTCACAAAGCAGATTATCGAGCAAATCAAAGCGATCGTACTTAATAGCAAGCCGCCAAACATAAGAGATACGGGCGCACCAATAAGACCGATCATGAGAAGCGTCTGAGCCGATTTAAGCTGGTCAAGTAAATACATTTGATCCGGTGGAATTTCCAACTTTTTGCGAATGGTTTCCATCGTCTCATTCTTTTTCTTCTTCTTTTTGCCTGCGGCTGCTGCATCTTCACTTGATTCCTCGTTAGCAGCAGAAGCATCAGCGGTCATTGGCTTTTTTTCCTTTTCGGATGCTTCGTTGGCAGCAGCTAAGCTTTGGAGCTCTTCCTTTGTTCCGTCGCCTAACGCGTTTTCTTCCAAGTTATCCTCTATCTCTTGGAGGAATTCGCTATCTGCATCCTCTACGGTCTCATCTGACGTATCAATTGCTTCAATGGTCTCAGTTTCAGTAACGACAGTGTCGTTTTCGACTTCTTCTGAGTGATTATTTGACGTATTTTCGTCCATAAGTTTCTAAAGCTCCTAAAAGTCCACTTTGACCTGCGGTTTTACAAACGAGGCTCTGAGAGCCTTTCTAAGGCCCCGTTTTGTTTTCGGATGACCTTTATATCATGGAAATGAGGCTTTTTAAGGCTTCCTATCACCTTTAACGAGCTTCTCCCATCCCGCTGCTTCCAAATCCTTGGGTTCCGCGGTCAGTCTCCGGCAATCGATCCATAATCATGAGATCAACTTTAGGAGTTTCCATAATAACTAGTTGGGCAATTCTATCACCCTTATGGATAGTATAGGTTTGGCTCGAATCAAGATTAATAAGAATCACGTTGATTTCGCCGCGATAGCCGCTGTCGATCAAACCTGGGGCATTTACCAGTGAAAGACCATGTTTGATAGCCAACCCACTGCGCGGTAAAACAAAACCAGCATAGCCTTCAGGTATTGCCATTGCGAATCCGCATGGAACGAGCGCACGTTCAAAGGGCTCCAATGTTATGTCAAGTAAAGAGCAGAGGTCTAATCCAGCATCTCCAGGATAAGCATAGCGTGGTAATACTGCATCCTCATAGAGTGGCTGAATCGAAACTTCTACTTTCGGATCAGCATCCGATGGCATAATCATCGTTTCAGTTCCTGTAAGGCGTTCGCGAATTCTTCCACACTCTGGAAGTCTTTGTAGACACTCATAAACCGAATGTAAGCAACATCATCAAGACTTGCTAAGCGTTCCATTGCCATATTTCCAAGGTCTTTTGAATTGATCTCATTTTTTTGAGAAGCGCTGAGTTCATTTTCTATAGAGGTAATGAGCGCTTCCAATTTATCGGGACTCACCGGTCTTTTCGCGCAAGCTATAAGGAGACCACGCAAAAGCTTTTGACGATCGAAGGCCTCAGATGATCCATCGCTTTTTATAACAATGATCGGATTCTCACCTGAGCGTTCATAGGTAGTAAAACGCGCACCGCATTGCAAGCATTCTCTGCGACGGCGAATAGAATTACCTTCATCAGCTGGACGAGAATCCACAACTTTGGTATCGGTGCTACCACAAGAAGGACAACGCATAAAAACCTCTCTTCAGGTATAAACCGTTTGAGCTACAAGATATTGTAGATAATTCAGATGATTTAGTACATAAAAAGGTTTTCAATACAAGATATAGCTATAAAGCCGAGGGACCCGCTGGGAAACTTTGAAGCTGAGATCTATAGAACCTCAGAGGATGAGACGCCCAGAAAGCTAAAAACTGAGGAAGCTCAATACTAAAAACTAGAAGACTAGGAACCTTGAATCCTAAAACGTTGATATGAGATTTCCAAAGGCTATTACGGAACCTACCAAGAAAGCCATAGCCACTTGAAGTCGAGCCAATGTTGGGTTTTCGGGTACGCTTTGCGCTGATAAAACATGCTTTTTTGTCTGCTCAAAGGGAAAATCAATGATGAGGCCGCCTAAAGAGTTCTGTGCATCTGTTTCGGCGGGCTGCAGCGCGAGATTGCCGCGGTAGGAGAAATTTCCTCTGATCTTCTGCATTTTATTCCCCTTTTTCCCTTGCTTAGAACCAATGTTCGTGTTTATAATAAAGCGAACAAAGGTTCATGTCAATAAAAAATAAAACATTTGTTCTTTTTTGAGAGGATGGCCCATGACCCAGAAGATCACCAAGCGTCAGCAAGCTGTTCTGCACTGCATTGAAGATTGCATTCGTGAGAAAGGCTACGGTCCAACCGTACGCGAGGTCTGTGAGGATCTTGGCTTATCCTCCCCTTCCACTGTTCACGTTCATTTGAAGGCTCTGGAGGAAAAGGGTTTTATCAAGCGTGATCCTCTTAAATCACGCTCAATCGCATTGACCTATGATCTTGATGACCAGGAAGGGACTAGTAACGCCCTCGGCGCTAGTTTCACCAAGATAGTCAATGTGCCCTTAGTGGGTGATGTGGCAGCTGGTACGCCCATTCTTGCAGAAGAAAACATTACCGATGTCATGTCTCTTCCCACTGATATCGTGGGCGATGCTCCCTCATTCATGCTTTCCGTTCACGGTGAGTCCATGATCGAAGCTGGCATTAATGACGGTGACTATGTCGTGGTAAAAGAGCAATCAGTAGCCAATAATGGGGATATCGTCGTTGCCCTTATCGATGATGGCGCTACGGTAAAACGCTTCTATCGAGAAGCGAATTATATCCGCTTGCAGCCAGAAAACTCCTCCATGGAGCCCATCATTACAAGGGATTGTTCCATCGCAGGAAAGGTCGTTGCGGTATTTCGTCGTCTCTAGTACGTTTCTCGTACGTCTCTCGTACGTCATTAGGGAGGCTTGAGACAGAGGCTTTAAGCGCATACCGTCCGTATACCGTTAAATCTGATACGCCTCGAAAAGCTTCTCATAGAAGCGATCTACCACCATGGAAAGCTTTGTACCTTCAGCTTCATGGCTCTTGCTGATAATGTGGCAGCGTTCATGAGCCAGAGAAATTAAATTGCCTTTCTCGTAAGGTATTAAAACTTCCATAGCTCTGCCCCGAGCGGCAGCTGCCTGACTTATGGCTTTGATCAGCTCATCAAGCCCATACCTTTCCTGCGCAGAAACTAGGATGCAATGAGGGTATCGGGCGCAAAGTGCCTGCTTGCCGTTCTGATCTATAAGATCACTCTTATTAAACACAAGGATCCGCGGGATACTTTCAGCACCAATTTGCTCAAGCACCTCATCAACTGCCTCTATTTGCTCTTCGTATTCAGCTGATGATGCATCTATAACGTGGAGTATCAGATCGGCGCCAGCGATTTCGTCAAGAGTCGATTTAAATGCCTCTATCAGGGTTGTGGGAAGCTTTTTGATAAAACCAACGGTATCGCTGAGCGTGAGTTCTCGACCTTCCGGAAGAGTAAGTCTTCTCGTTGTCGAATCAAGTGTCGCAAATAACTTGTCATAACTAAGCACCTGGGCATCGGTTAAAGCGTTCAGAAGGCTAGATTTACCCGCATTGGTGTATCCCGCCAGAGCTACTTTAAAGACACCGTTGCCATAGCGAGTCTCACGCTGAAGAGCTCTCACCTTGGTAAGATGGGCCAATTCCCGCCTTATGGCCGTAATGCGCTTTCTCACCATACGACGGTCGACCTCAAGCTGGCTTTCACCTTCGCCAAAGCGAGATCCTACACCGCCACCCATACGATTGGATGCTAGATGCGCCCACATTCCTCGCAATCGTGGCAAGAGATACTGGTTTTGGGCCAGTCGAACTTGCAATCGCCCCTCTTTACTGGTGGCGTGAAGTGCGAATATATCCAGAATGAGAGCAGTTCGATCGATGATCTTGACGTTACGATCAACGATCCTCTCGAGATTGGTCTGTTGCGATGGGGTGAGTTCATCGTCAAAGACAACAAGATCAGCATGAAATTGCCGTGCTAAAGCGGCGATTTCCTCAGCCTTTCCGCTACCTACGAAGGTGCGGGGATTGGGTGCTTCGAGACGCTGAGATGTTGTAGCGACCACTACTGCCCCATCGGTATCGACAAGACGCTCAAGCTCGGCTAATGATGATTCTAGACTCCACTGATCTGAGCTGTGTTCGATACCGACGAGAATGGCACGCTCCGGCGTCTGAGCTATCGCCGTAGAAGGTCCCCGTATTATGACGGAGCTTTCATCCATGACAGAACTCGTCTCTGTCATAAAGGCCGCCTTCCGCGAAAGCGCTCAGATCCAAAGATGGGTATTTGCTTAAACAAGTTCTTTTATACGGCGTACGGCTTCGAGAAGACGCTCATCCGGTGTCGTAAGGGATATTCGGATATACCCTTCCCCATCGGGTCCGTATCCATTACCTGGAGTCACAATGACATGTGCCTGCTCCAAAAGCTTTGTGGCGAAAGACTCGGAAGTCTCATCCTCTGGAACTTTGGTCCACACATAAATGGTCGCTTTCGGGGCTTTACAATCAAGACCGATGGTACGAAGCGCATCTACGACGAGATCGCGGCGATGCTGATAGAGTTTGCACATCTCTTGCACACAGTCCTGCGGCCCGGTCAATGCGGCGATGGCCGCCTCTTGAATCGCGGTGAACTGACCTGAGTCCAGGTTGTTTTTAACCGTGCCTAGAGCTTGAATAGCCTCAACGTTACCAGCAGCGAAAGCGATGCGCCATCCAGTCATGTTGTAGCTTTTCGAGAGACTAAAGAATTCGATGCAGCACTTTTTTGCTTGCGGCCTTTCCAAAATAGAGGGTGCTTTATACCCGTCATAGCAAATATCCACATAGGCATTGTCATGTGCGAGAAGAATGTCGTGCTCAAGGCAAAATTCTATCGCCTTATCGAAGTAGGCCTCGTCGGCGCAGGCCCCAGTGGGATTGTTCGGATAGCCCAAGAACATGATCTTTGCCTTAGCGAGAACATCCTCGGGAATAGAGTCAAAGTCAGCGAGGAAGCCATTCTCCTCAAGCACCGGCATGAAATAGCTATGGGCGCTTTGCAAAGTAGCTCCTCCCGAATAGACGGGATAGCCAATGGAGGGTACAAGCACGTAATCGCCCGGGTTCACGAAAGCGGTATGAAGATGGGCAATGCCCTCCTTGCTGCCGATCAGCGCCAAGATTTCGGTATCGGGGTTGAGCTTCACGCCAAAGCGCTTATCCATATAGCTCGCACAGGCTTCTCGATAGGCCTTAGAGCCGGCATAATCCGGATATTGATGATTCTCAGGCTTGCGAATAGCCTTTTCCATTGCCTCTACGATATGAGCCGGAGTAGGCTGATCCGGATCTCCAATTCCCAGGGAAATGACATCGACACCTTGAGCTTTAAGAGCGTCCCGCTTCTTATCGATTTGAGCAAAGAGATAAGGTTCAAGATGGTTTAGGCATTCAGCAGTTTTCACAACAATCCTTCCTGTTCATCTCAGGGCCGTCATGGCCTCACGCACATCCGCACGTAGAGAGATCCAGCCGTCCTGTAAAACTTGTCGTCGCCGGTCCTGTCATAGAGACATTCCCGTCATCTTTCCATTCGATATTGAGATCGCCACCCAAAAGATGGATGGTATTCTTCCGTGAAGATCTATGAGTCAAGCTTGCAGCCACCGAAACAGCGCAAGCACCCGTGCCGCAAGCCAAAGTCTCTCCGCAACCGCGTTCATAAACACGCATGGTTATCCCGTCGGCACCTACGGTAGCAAATTCTATGTTAGCTTTTTCAGGAAAAATAGGATGCGACTCAAAGTAAGATCCCACTCGATTCACATCGAAGCTACCAAGATTTTTATCGGAGGGATCCGCAAAAAGATCATCTGAAATACGCTCCCAGTTCTCGATAAAACATACCGCATGAGGATTGCCCATCGAGACGCAGGTAAAGCGGAATTCGCCCCAAGGAGAATCCAGCGGCATATCGCCTACAAAAGCAACACCCTCATCGCTTATCGCGTTGTTTTCGGTATCTACAGGAACTAAAGAAGGCTCAAGAATGGGACTTCCCATGATCACCGTTGCGCAAACAAACTCCCCAGCGTCGTTTAGCACAAAATCAATGGGCCGC
>CANRPV010000087.1 GCA_947632575.1 uncultured Eggerthellaceae bacterium
GGTGCAAACAGCTCGCGATGAAGCGGTGAAGCTGGCGGCAAAAGCCTCTACAAGCACCACGGGTCAAAAGGTCATCGCCACGGCGAAATCCGCGGTGTCAACCGGTATCTCCAAGCTGGGCTCTCGCAAGTAGTAAGACAAGCGATGAATTCTCAATCTCACTGGACGCAGCTTGCGCCGCTGCTGCGGGATGTGGAACGCCCATCCCGCTATATCAATCACGAATGGGGAGCAAGCCTGAAGCCCGGCGCCGATTTCAGCTTCTGCATGGTTTACCCCGACACCTATGAGATCGGCCAGGCGAATCAGGCGGTTCGCATCTTGACGAACGCCGTGAATGCGGTGCCGGGCTTAAGGGCTGAGCGGGCCTTTTTGCCCGCGGTCGATATGATCGATCAGTTGCGTGAAAGAAAGCTTCCGTTCTGCTCGCTCGAAAGCTGCACTCCTTTGCGGGAGTTTGACGTGCTCGGCATCACGATGCCCCATGAACTGGCCGCCACCAATATTCTTGAGGTCTTAGATCTCGCTGGACTCGCTCTTCATGCTAAGGATCGCAGCGAGGAAGATCCTATCGTGGTGGGAGGCGGTCCCTGCGCTTATAATCCCGAACCCTATTGGCCGTTCTTTGACCTCTTTTCCATCGGAGAGGGCGAAGAACTTACCCCGGAGCTGGTGCTTCGCATAAAAGAACTGAGAGGTGAAGGCGCCTCTCGAAGGCAGATCCTCAGGGAGCTTTCCCATATCCCGGGCGTGTATGTACCTTCGCTCTATAAGCCCGTCGATGAGATGACCGCTCAGGTGAGCGGGTCGTGGCTTGAACCGCTCGAAGAGGATGTTCCCCGACGCATCAAAAAACGCGTCTTTAACGGTTTTAGCGCAAGCAGCGCTTGGGAGCCCTGCGTGGTGCCCTATACCGAGGTGGTTCACGACCGTCTGAACGTGGAGATCCTTCGAGGTTGCGCCCGTGGCTGCCGTTTTTGCCAGGCGGGCATGATGTATCGACCCATTCGAGAACGCAGCGCCGACAACATCGTTGAGGGCGTCTTGGAAGGGCTTCGCGCCACCGGCTATGACGAGGTCAGTCTGACTTCCTTGTCATCGACGGATCATTCGCAGATTGCCGAAATTTTAACCCGGCTTAATAGTGCGCTCGAGGGCACGGGAATCCGTGTATCCATTCCGTCTCAGCGCCTGGATTCTTTCGGTGTCGAGATGGCCGAGCTGGTGGCAGGACAAAAGAAGGGCGGCCTCACCTTCGCGCCTGAGGCTGGCACTCAGCGCTTGCGGGATATCATCAACAAGAATGTGACCGAAGAGAATCTGTTTTCGGCAATTGACGCGGCCTTTTCCGCTGGTTGGCGTCGCTGCAAGCTGTATTTCATGGTCGGCCTTCCTGAGGAGACCGACGAGGATCTCAAAGGTATCGCAAGTCTCACTCAGCGAGCGTTTGATCGAGCTCGATCGGTCGTGCCCCCAGAGCAGCGCAATAAGGTGCAGATGAGCATCTCCTGTGCGGTGTTTGTGCCAAAGGCGCAGACTCCTTTTCAGTGGGATGGTCAGATCTCTCCAGCTGAGGTTCAGCGGAAGATCGACTTGGTGCGCCGCAGCATCAAATACCGAGGAATCACGGTGAACTGGCATGATCCGAAGACTTCCTTTGTAGAGGCCGTGATGAGCCGGGGAGGCCGCGAGGTGGCCCCTTGGGTAGAACGAGCTTGGCGTAAAGGCGCGCGTTTCGATGCATGGACGGAGTATTTTAACGAAGAAGCTTGGCGCAATGCCGCCGAGGAGCTCGGCCTCGATATTGAGGACATCGCTCAGCGAAGCTTCGAGCCCGGCTACGTGATGCCTTGGAATCACATTTCGACGGGAGTCAGCACGCGCTATCTGGTTATGGAGCGCTACCGTGCCGAAATGGGCCAAACCACCCCTGACTGTACGTTTACCGCCTGCACGGCCTGTGGCGCCTGCAAGTCTTTGGACTCCCAAAACGACCTTGCTCAGGGACGGGTGTTGCCGAAAGGGGACACGTCCCTTTTCGTCGATGATGAGGAGGCGGATAGCTGATGGCCGATCCGCGTCTTTTCCGCCTGAGAGTCAGCTTCGTCAAACAGGGGAGACTCACCCTGCTTTCTCACTTGGAGTTGGCGAGGACCCTCGAGAGGATCGTGCGCCGTGCTGGTGTTCCCTTTGCCGTGACCAACGGTTTTTCACCTCATATGCGCATCGCCTTTGGCAGCGCTTTACCAGTTGGGGTTGGGGGTAGAGAAGAGCTCTTTGATCTCTTTCTTACGAACTATATCGCGCCTGCCAAGATCTTACCGCTGCTTCAAGGAGCCTCGCCTCTAGATTTGATGCCCTTTGCCTGCGAATACGTTGAACCTCAGGCACCGGCTGTTTCGGTGGCGTTTCCTCTGAGCACGTATGAGGCCGTTTTGGAAGGTGGACTGACGAGCCTTGTTATTCCTGAGGTGGTCCAGGTTAAGCGCGGCAAAAAGGAAAAGGTTCTTATGGTCGCTGAATATCTCAGAGGGGATGTGGAGGCTCGGTCTGCTGAGGACGTGGAAGAAACCTCAGGCACCGCAACTCCTCAAACCATCTTGAGATTTTGTCTTGAGGCTAAGCCGAGCGGAACGCTTCGTCCGGACAAATTCGTCGAAGCCATTATGGCTTCGACGATATCAGCGGGAGGCGCAAGCTCTGAACTGCGCTCGATGGCTTTAACGCGGCTAAATCAACGTGCTCTTTAAGTCTTTATTTTTGCGTTACGAGATCATCAGAGAGTCATCCGATAAAGCCCCAAAGGTAGAACGTAAACGATAGAACCAAAACGTTAGAATCCAAACTATAAGCAGCAGAAAGGTCTGTGATGGAGGAGCACACAAGTCCTAACCTTCCCGATATCTTGGTCGATGACATAAACGCTTACCTGCACTCTGATTCACATCGTGAGATTGATTCTCAGACAGGTCAGAACAACATGGCCGAGCTCATCGCCAACGAAGAGTTCACGGCGTTGATTGAATCCAATATCGCTCCTTTTAGGCGACTGATGACCTATTACAGCGGCGCGATGATGGAGATCGAGACCAAGTTTAGGGTGCTTGATGCAGAGTTTGGCCTCAGGCATGACCGCCGTCCCATCGAATCGATTCAGACTCGTATCAAAAGTACCGAGAGCCTCGTGCGTAAGATGGCGCGAAAGGGATTTCCGATCACTATTGATTCCATCGAGAAAAACATCTTCGATGTTGCCGGGGTGCGAGTCGTCTGCTCTTTTCCCAGTGACATCTTCGCCCTTGCAGATTCGCTGCTCGCTCAGGACGATATCGTTTTAGTGGACCGTCGTGATTACATCGCCAATCCCAAACCCAGCGGTTATCGCAGTCTTCATTTGATCGTTGAAGTGCCGATCTTCCTGCAGCATGAAAAGCGCCCTGTTAAAGTGGAGGTGCAGCTACGCACCATCTCGATGAATTTTTGGGCAGCGCTCGAGCATCAGCTTCGCTATAAGAAGAGCCGCGATGAGGAGGAAATGGCCTTTCTATCCGGTGAGCTTCTTAAGCTCTCTGAGGATGCCGCTAATCTCGATAGCCGTATGCAGCGTCTTCTCGATCGCATTGGACCTAGCGTCTAACCTTCTAATAAGAGTGTTCGAATAAGAGTGCGAAGTAAGTTCGCCTATCAGTTTGTCGGCCGCGACACCGATGTATTCTAAATTGTCCTGAATGTCGGATTTTCCCAGTGTTTTAGCTGCTGTCAGGCGGCTACATCTCGTGTTATGCCAGCGCTTTTATAATGGGCTCATGGCGGTTTTCAAGTTTCGTAAAGAGGAGAAGCCATGGCCGAAAATACTGGCAACCCAAACATTTCTCGCAAGCTCGCAGATGAAGAATTAGCCGCTGTTTCGGGTGGCGGTGGGTTCTGGCATCGTGACCGGGAACGCTCGTTGCCTGAATTATGGAGACGCGATGGGCATGGAATGTCCTATGAGGAGTGGCTCCCGTTCTGGCTTGAAGGTGGGTATGAGGACTCAATGAAAGCAAGGAAACTCTGGCTCGCGCTTCCAGAAGAAAAA
Organism: uncultured Eggerthellaceae bacterium; assembly: GCA_947632575.1. Lineage (GTDB taxonomy): Bacteria > Actinomycetota > Coriobacteriia > Coriobacteriales > Eggerthellaceae > CANRPV01. Next base: position 4,079 of record CANRPV010000087.1, read on the forward strand.
CGCTACAAGACCATGATAACGTGCCACGATGGCGAGGTTATTTATTCCGATTTAAGCTAAATCCATCCAAGCACAACCAAATCAAACCAGCTACAACTTAATCCAATACGAGGAAAGAGGATTTCATGATCGAGAACAAGAACAAACCGAACCCGCCTCGCAAACTTGCGGATGAAGAACTTGCCGCTGTCACAGGTGGTTACGGTTACTGGGATATTACTTATGAGACATCATGGTTTGAGTGCTATCAATTGAATCTCGATGAGGGTGTCACCACGCAAACCTTCGAAGCTTGGCTTTTGCGCAATGTTTACGACGAGGAAGACGCCAAGGCGAGGAACGCATGGATTGCCGATGGTAGGCCGGATAATGTCGGTTACTACTTTGAAAACGGCACCCTGTCGAAGAACAAGATCAAATAAAAGGCTTAGGTCAGGATAAAAGGCTTCAGAGGCTTTTGACATATGGGTAATGCTTTGAGGGAGGAAGAAAGAATGACTGAGGATGCTCTTACCCCCAATGATCCCAAGAAACTAACCGACGAAGAACTATCCGCGGTCGCAGGTGGTGGCTATGCGTGGGATTACGATTCCGAAGAGGATATGCTCTATGTTTACGATCAAGTGAAGCAAAGCCACCAATATGGCAGATATTCTTATGAGGAGTTCGTCCAGTATTGGTATCGAAATCATCCTGACTGCCTCAAATGCCGCGATGCTTGGATTGCCGGCGGTAAGCCGAAAGACAAATGCTACGTAATCGGTGAAGATGGCGTGATGACCATATCCTGACGAGTGGCAGGGACAAGACTTCGAGAAAGGATGCTCCCATGACGGACGAGCCTCAAAAAATAAACGAACTCAACGACGACGATTTGGGAGAAGTGACCGGTGGTACTTGGACCCAGAAGGACGAGGATCTCTGGCGTCGTAATTATAACTTCCTTTTCTACGATCCGGATGAAAGGATCTACAAGGACTGGGAGGAGGAGTATGGCACAAGAGAGCCAACGTTCGAGATGTGGATGCAACGCATGCATCCCAACGCTTGGCGCCGGCGCACCGAGGCTGGTTGGGAATAAGCATAGTAACTCATTGAGCTACTAACGCCGCAAACCACACATGTGATAAAGGAGAATCCATGAGCGAGAACGCAAACAAACCGAATACGCCTCGCAAGCTTACCGATGAAGAAATGGCTTACGTCGCGGGCGGCAGGGGCTACTGGGACAGTTCTTTTGAAGCCTTATGGGTGCCTCAACATCAATTTGAACTCAATAAAGGGGTTACCAAGATTCAAAACTTTGAGGAGTGGCTCGTGGAAAACGTCTTCGGGCCAGATATGCTCATTGCCCGGAATGCCTGGATCGCTGACGGCAGACCGGAGAAGGTCAGCTACTACTATGAGGATGGGTGCATAACAAAGAGCGATATCAAATCCTAGGGCCGCCGGTTCAACGTTCCCAGCAATGCTCCGCAAACGTTCAGCAAACCGTCTGTCGCCTGAACCACGCTCATTGGTTCACCGCCAACTGGATGAGTAAGCTGGTGAGCCTCTCCACTTGATCGGCCTTTTTCGAGAAGATGACCATCGCCACATGGCGTCGGCGCACAGAAGCCGGATGGGAATAAGCACATACAAGCTTTATAAATCAGGCAGCCTAGCATGCCGTTACCCTTTAAGGAAGGAAGAGCCATGACCGAGAATAATCCTACCCCCTCCAATGATCCCAAGAAGCTTGCCGACGAGGAACTGTCCGAGGTCATGGGCGGTATGCTCGAACCCGGTTTCTATAATTGCCTGAACAGCTTGCCTTACAAAGACGAAATATATGACTACGTGACATTCGGAGGCCACGACGAAGAGGGTTTTCGATGCTACGAAAGGCTCATCATGTCCATGAGCGAACATGGCGACGGCGCGAAGTCAAACAAGCTTTGGGACTATGCGAGCACCTGGTATGACACCTATTCGGGCAGGAGATATGACAGACAGACTAAGATCTGGGAACCCGAATGGTGATGACCGCGCGTAATCGCAAAGTCGAGTAAGATACTTGCGTTGCAACGCAAATTTTTCGTTGCATTTTCGTTGCGACGAAAACTCTGGTCGGGTTGACAGGATGCGCATCCAAGGTTTCTGGGGTATAAAGAACAAGAAATTCTTACTTGGAGGTGATCGTATGTCGATCGATGAACAGACGGTTTCATCGAAGGGACGGATCGTGTTGCCTGCGCCCATACGCGAAGCTCTCCCGATCGGAAACGGGAATAAGCTCGCCGCCCGTTCGATCGGGGGCACC
>CANRPV010000088.1 GCA_947632575.1 uncultured Eggerthellaceae bacterium
TCCACCGTTGGTAACGCTCTGCCGAGACCTTGTTAAAAACAGGTATCGCTATGCCGATAGCAAGATAACGCTATGCCGATACCATAGGTATCGCTATGCCGATAGCAGCAGGCATAGTTGGTAACGCTGTGCCGATACCGTTAAAAAATATAAAAAAGAAAAGGAAAAACCAACTACGTAAGACTTCCGTAGTAGTAAGACAGGCCCTTAACTTCGCAGGGTATCTGTTCAACTTTCGAAAACCTCAAGGGCGATTTTCTATTCCTCAAAGTTGCTGGAAGTGCCAAAGGTCATTGCATAGGATGGCAAATAAGACGTAGAAGAGGAGGAAGAAAATGGCTGATAGAAAAAGCCTAATCGACGTGAGTGAAAGTAGAACCATCACTGCCAAAGAGGCTTCGGTTTTACTTTGCGTATCACTATCGACGGTTTATCGAATGTTTAATTCAGGAGAACTTCCGTCCTTTAAGGTTCGCAATGCCCGACGCACCTCGACCGCAGCTTGTGAGGACTACATTCGCAAGCAGCAGGCGCGTGAGGCCTTGCTATGCAAAATCCGCAACAGTTAGGCAATGCCTCAAACGAAGCCGTCAAATACCAAAGCGGACGATTCTCAACGATTCCCGTAAGTCTTATCAAGTTTCTCGTTTTAGTGAAAGTCGGAAGAAACGCAATGGCGGTCATCATGACTCTTTGCCGTCATGTCAGACCTGACGGCAGCTTTGCAAAGCTCTCGAGGGCAAAGATGGCCGCCGAAACGACGCTTACGCATGAGCAGATCGCACGCGGGATGGCTGAACTTAAGCAAAAACTTGTCATCGAGCCGATCTCTTTTGTCTCGGCGGATGGGACGATAAAGCAGGACAGATCCAACTTCAGGCACGTCGCCACCTACCGGTTTACCAAAGAGGCCTGGAACTACATCCAACGCGATATCACGTAACATATAAGAAGCCCTGCTCAAAGACCTTAATTAGCGGGCAATCAAAAGCCTTTCGGGTGGAGTTTTTTCGTTGGTAGATCTGGTTATTGGAGACTAGCTGGTATCGCCCAAGCGATACCTTTACTGGCATGCTCCAGGCAGTCCGCGGGCTCCGCCAGGAGCTCCGTTTAACCGATGCGGTTTACTTCAAAAAACGGACTAGGAAATGACCTTTAAACGTGCCATATTCCGCAGAGGCGTTTATCAAAACCATCCATAGCCTTCATCTTTTCTAAGACGGAAAACATCATAGTACCGATGTCAATTTCGGAATCCTCAACTGGTGTTTCGGGTTCCTTAAGTTTTGTTTTTTCGCGAATACCATGCTGGTAGTCTCGTAGATGAGCCTACTGCTAGGGATTTGGACGTTGGCCATTTCCTCTCACATAAAAAGGAGCAGGTATGGACAACAAATGCGACATGACAATAGATAAAACCGAGACTCTTCTGGCAAACATCCGAAACACCATCATCGAATATTACCGTCGCAGTGGCCTTATGCAAAAAGCGATATCCGCACGCACTGGTATCAAGCCCTCGCAGCTTTGTCTTTTGCTTAAGGGCAAGCGTGCGATCTTCGCCGACGAACTCGTGCTGCTCATAGCCGTACTCGAAATCCCTCTACAAGAGATTTTCGGGGCGGATCTCTGGCGCGAATATCACTTACGTATGCAAGCACAGAGAGCAAGGACGCTTTAGATGAATGAGAGCAACGCATCTACCCGTGGCGTACTGAGAGAGCTTGACGGAAAAGAGCGCGACTCTCTTGTCTATGCCTGCTTGAAGAATCGCTGGCTTTCATCAGGTCTCAAACCTTTAAAACTTAAGGATGCGATCCGGCGTTTCTCAATCAAGTCGACAGAGAACCTAGAGGATTTAAGGGGCTATTTTCTCGCAAGACCTCATGGCATCAGGGAAGGCGTGGTTTATCGAGATCTCGCCTTTGTCCAGCAAGTGGATCATGGGGATGAATGGCTTGTTCTTATGCGCCTATTTAGCGACGAGACCAATCAGTCCTACTGGGTTCCCTTTGAAAGCGTCTCGCTTGATCGAGCCATCTCTTCAGCGGCACGCTTCGAATGCTCAATTGAGGCGCTTTGCGAGAGGGATCCCTACGACAGCGCCGTGCTGTTTGGCGTTGATAGGCAGCTGATCAGGCAGAAAGACAGATGAGACAGATTAGATAAGACACAGAGTAAAGCGATAAAAGCGCTCAAGGAGAGGAGAGGTGTGCCATGCCAGGTGATTTCGGGGACGAGTCGGGAGAGAAGCTTTTCGATTGGATGTTAAGGGTTGGCGAGGACGCAAGTGAGACCGCGATGCTCGCAGCAGCCCAAAGGCTCAAGAGTGCATTTAAAAACCTTCGAGGGGATATCGCACAAAGCGGCAAGACTAAAGATTGCCAGGAAGTCACCGAATGGGCGAAGCTTAAGCTTGAAGAGCTTCAGGCACTTCCCGAATACTCGACGCTTAAAGAGGCAATCGCGGCCAAGCTCTCGTCCGTCAAAGTCGAACACGACTTCTTTACAGACGAACGCGGTAAAGATTTTCTGCTTTTTCGCGTAAAAGACGCGCCAGATGTATCCCGTGCCTTCAGTGAGCTTGAGTGCGACACCGACCGCGCCTTTGATATGGCGCTTGCCTCAAGAGGAAAGACCCGTGAACAGGTACGTGACGCTGAGCCTCTCGATGAGCGCGCGGCTTCGGCCAAAAAGGCCTCAAAGGCTCTTGATGCCGCCCGTGAACACGTTCGTGAGATCGAGCTTTCCGAGGTCAGGACCAAGTGAGCGTATCTCTGGTTATTGCGGTTGTGGCCACGCCGATCGCCTTTATTCTCGGGGACCTCTACGTTTCCTGCCTTCTTTCCAAAGAGGGAAACGCCCTTGGAAACCTCACCGATGCGGTCTTTGACCTTCCGTCTTTTATCGCAGACGGTGGAGGCATCTCAGGCGAGCCGATGGCGCTTTGTATCGGGTTTGTGCTTGTCTGCGGGGTTTGGATCGCCTATGCCAGAGGTCTCATGAAAGGCGGCGTGCGCAGATCTGGCGAGGAGCACGGAAGCGCCCGCTGGGCAACGAGACGTGAGGCGCTTGCGTTTAAAGATACGACAGATCCTTACAACAACATCATCCTCACCCAAAACTTCGGCCTTGCCCTGAAAAGAACAACCTTCGACCTTAAAACCGACCGCAACAAAAACATCGTCGTGGTGGGAGGATCGGGCTCAGGCAAGACCCGCTATTTCGTGAAACCGAATCTGATGCAGCAAAACGCGAGCTATTTTGTGACCGATCCCAAGGCAACACTTATCGGGGATTTGGGACACCTTTTCGCAGGATCTGGTTATCGCCTGCGAAGCTTTAATACCATCGATTTTTCTCGCTCATGCCACTATAACCCGCTCAGCTACATCAAAAGTGAGGCCGACATCCTAACCTTTGTGGAATGCCTCATCAAAAACACCACCGCAGAGGGAGGCAAAGCGTCGGATCCTTTCTGGGAAAACTCGGAGCGCCTTTTATACGTGGCACTGGTTTCCTATCTCATCTATCACTGCCCGAAGGAAGATCAAAACATCCCCGGACTTTTGACACTGCTTTCATTGGCCGAGGCACATGAGGAGGATGAGCGCTACAAAAGCCCGCTTGATGTGCTTTTCGATGAGCTCGAGACGGGAAAGCGCTTCATGCAGACGGCGGGCGCGGAGGCGATCTTTGATGAGGAGAGCCGCGCTTTCGAAGGTGTAACGCAGGCCTTTGAGTGGGTAGAGCTTGCGCCTGCGCTTACACCGGAGCAGGATTTCGCCCTTTCTAACTACAAGGCCTTTAAGACCGCCGCCGGAAAGACCTTAAAGTCGATCATAATCTCTTGCAATGTGCGCCTAAAGCCACTTTCCATCGCCGAGATAAAAGAGCTACTCTCATTCGATGAGATGGAGCTTGACCATCTCGGCGATGCGGAGGGCAAAACGATCGTGTTCGCGAGCATGTCGGATACCAACTCTACCTTCGACTTTCTTTTTGCCATGCTCATGTGGCAGGCCATGGATGTGCTTTGCACGACCGCTCTGAAGCGTTTTGGCGGAAGTCTCCCCACGCCAGTTCATTTCATCCTTGATGAGTTCGCAAACATCGGCAAGGTTCCCGATTTCGAACGTTCAATCGCGGTCATGCGATCACGAAACATCTCCTGCTCGATTATCTTGCAGTCACTCTCACAGCTAAAAGCGGCATATGCGGATAACGCCCAGACGATCATCGACTGCTGCGACACGATGCTGTTTTTAGGCGGCAAGTCCTCTGAGACCAACAAAGAGATCTCCGAGGCCATCGGAAAGCAGACCCTCGACACGCTTTCGGTCAACGACTCACGCGGATCAAACTCATCCACGACGCGCAACTTCGCCAAAGGCGAGCGTGACCTTCTGCAGGCATCTGAGGTAGCTAGGCTTCCAAGAGATGAGGCCATCGTGCTCATCTCTGGGGCCTATCCCATAAAAGATCGTAAATACGCACTTGAGCAGCACCCACGCTATACGCAGATCGACCCTGGACATCCGGGTGCCCACTTTGCAAAACCATTCGATTTTTATGAGTATTGGCAAGAAGAAAGGAGATTTTTATGAATGGCGGCTAAGGGCAAAAGGCGGTAGCCGCGCCAAGCGCCTGGGGAAACGAAGCTTCCACCCTCCGTCTCCGGCCACCGCCTCCAAGCAAAGGGCATGAATGCCCAAAAGAGATTTTATCATGCGAAAGCTCTCCGCTTCCTTCCACAGCTTTTAGCAGCGAGCTTTCTTAAAAGACAAGCAAAGGACAACAGAATGCTAACCCAGATCATCAGCCTCGTGTCAGGCTGCGTCACCTTCTTAGGCGGCTTTCTGGTCGTCTGGGGTGCGGTAAGTCTCGGTCTTGCGATCCGTGAGCAACAAGGAGGCTCTCAGATCGCATCCGCCATCTCAACCATCGCAGGCGGCGCCATCATCATCGCCGCCGCCGTCTATTTCGGCATGCTCGACACCTCCTGGCTTCCGGCTTAAGGCGGGTGTGGTCATGTCGCTATCAGTAAAGGTCCAAAAGGACATCGGTTCCTATGAGGAAAAGGTCATAGGAAAGCTCTCGTTTCGCACGCTGCTCTGCGTCGCGGGCGGCATCGCAAGCGCCATCGCCACAGCCGCGATCTGCCATTTCATATGCGGCATCGAGGTGGCTGATGCCGCATTTCCCGTCATGGTAGCCTCCCTTCCGTTTTGGCTTTTAGGCTTTGCCCGCCCCCGTCACATGAAACCGGAGGAGTTCGCACCTCTTTGGTGGGCTCATGAGTTCGGCCAGACGCAGATCTTTTATGAGCCCACGTTTGCCCGTGATGAGGATTTTTGCCTTATGGGAGGCAAACCCTCTCATCGTGCGCGCAGACGCGCAAAAGCTAAGGGGGTGGAGCACCGTGAGCCTACGAGGCAAACATGCGAACGCGAGGTCTAAAACGATCCTTCCGCGTTTTTCTTTTCTGAAGCTTCTCGCCAACCTCTTTGGGGGTGACCGTGATATCGGGCATGCCGCAAACGTGCGTGAGAAGAGGGAGAAGACTCGTCGCAAAGATCAGATAAAGGCCCGCTCTCAAGCTCGCGACGTAGCAAGCGCCATCGGGTATGACCTTATGTACCAAGACGGCATTGCGCAAGTTGAGGAGGGACTTTTCTCGGAGACCATAGCTTTCGACGATATCTCGTATCAATCCGCCCGGCGTGAGGGCCAAGAGACGGTCTTTTCGGTGATGAGCGAGATCTATGACTACTTCGGGCCGGACATGCGCGTTCAGCTCTCGGTCATAAACACCCCCATCAGCAAATCCGAGATCGGGCATAAGCGCTTCTTTACCGCAGCAGGAAAGCGCACCAAAGCTTATGTTGATGAGTACAACCAGATTCTTAACAACAAGATGCGCGAGGGCGTCTCGAACTTAAGACGCGAGCGTTATCTCACCTATATGGTCTCGTCTTCTGATGTGGACACCGCCGTGCCAAAGCTTGCACGGGCGAGAAGCGATATTATGGCCTCTCTTTCGCGCATAAAGGCGCCATCGCGCCTGCTTGATGGCACCGAGCGACTGCGCCTCATCCACTCTCAGCTTGCGCCCACATCCCCCTTCGAGTTTTCCTACAAGGCGCTTCCGCTCCACTCTCGCCTGCGCACCAAAGATCTCATTGCGCCTCAAACGCTCGATTTCGCACCGGAGGGCCGCTCCGATTGCTTTTTGAGCGAGAAGACCTTCTGCCAGGTGCTTTGGCTTCGCGCCTTCGGATCCGATCTGGATGATCGCTCCCTCGCATCCATCATCGATCTGCCCATTC
>CANRPV010000089.1 GCA_947632575.1 uncultured Eggerthellaceae bacterium
TATGGACGAGATCGGTCTGATGGTCACCTTTATAAGCGATGAGGGCTTCTTAAGCGTCTCTGCTCTCGGAGGTGTGGATGCCGCCATACTTCCTGGTATGCGGGTCGATGTTCACACCGCCGAGGGTTCTCTTCGCGGTGTGGTGGCGCGCAAGCCGATCCATCTCATCGATGCGGAGGACCGCAAGACGGTCACCTCTCTGGATAAGCTTGTCATTGACCTTGGCCTTTCGGGTGAAAAGGTAAAGGAGACGGTAAGAATCGGCGACCCCATCACCTTTGGTGTTGGCTTTGAGCAATTCGGGGACGGGATGGCGGTGTCCCGCGCTTTTGACGACAAGTGCGGCGTGTGGATCACCCAGCAGGTCATTAAGGAGCTGGCTCAAACAGGTGGCATAAGCGGCGATTTCATCGGTGTGGCTACCGTACAGGAGGAGATCGGCACGCGCGGAGCGATCACCAGCGCTTATGGCATTTCGCCGGATGTCGCGCTGGCGTTTGACGTAACCCATGCCACCGATTATCCGGGTATCGAGCAGAGCCGCTTTGGAAAGATCGTCTGCGGTCAAGGGCCAGTGATCGCCCGAGGACCTAACATCAATCCCATCGTCTTCAAGCGGCTGGTGCAAGCGGCGGAAGAGGAGGGGATTTCCTATCAGCTTGAGGCTGAGCCGTCGGTCACCGGTACTGATGCTCGTGCGATTCAGGTGAGCCGCGGTGGCATTCCCACGGGTCTGATCTCCGTGCCACTTCGCTACATGCATACGCCCACTGAGGTGGTCGCCCTGAGCGACCTCGAGGCGACGGTGCGTCTCATTCTGCGCTTCGCTCGCGACCTCGAACCAAACGCGACGTTCATTCCGGGTATGGCTTAAAGGCAATGGCGAAGCGAGACGAAAAGACCATCGCGAAGAATCGCCGTGCTTTTCACGAGTACGAGATTCTCGAGACCTGGGAGGCGGGCATTGAGCTCACGGGGACCGAGGTGCGTTCCCTGCGAGAGAATAACTGTCAGCTTACCGATTGTTTCGCTCTTATTCGCGACGGCGAGCTTTGGCTAAACAATTTGCATATCTCGCCATTTGCGCAGGGAAATATCAACAACCCCGATCCTGACCGGCGCCGGAAGCTGCTCATGCACAAGCGCCAAATTCGCTATCTTCATGAGAAGGTGAAGGAAAAGGGCTTGGCGATCGTGCCACTCAAAATGTATTTTTCACAAAATGGTCTCGTTAAAGTCGAGGTGGCACTCGCTCGAGGCAAGAAGCTCTATGATAAACGCTCAAGTATGAAAGAGCGCGATTCGCGCCGCGACATCGATCGGGCGATGAAGGAGCGGGGACGCTAGCAGCGGGCAAAGCTTTCGTTTCCTGAAGGAGTTCGAGTAAGCGTTGATGAAAGGAGCCACCATGGGCTTGGATGAGGAACTGGAGAACCTGGAGGAGTCCGGCGAGACCGAGGCCGAGTGGATCGATCAAGAGACAGAGCTCGAAGATTACGAGAGCGACCTCGATGACATTTTGGGACCTGACGCTGATGAGTCCGATCTGGAAGAGGCTTACCGAGGCTTCGATGATAATCGGGAAGTCGATACCGGAAGCGATGACGGTTGGGATAACTCCGACGAAGACGATGAGCCTTTCGAGATGGAGATCGACGAGGACGAGATAGAGGCCTACATCGTCGATGAAAACGATAAAGAAATCGGCTTTATTCTCTTGGATGACGAAGGCAATGAGGTGGAGTACTACTATGCCGACGAAGAGGATGACGCCGAAGAAGGTGATGACCACCCTTTTGATGGAGGCTCGCCTGTAAAGGGCGAGCCAAACGCAAAAACGAGCACTAAAGCGACCGCTCAGGGCATGGCTGAGGCTTCCTCTGGTTCCTCTTCGCAGGGGGCCAAAGCAGCTTCAAGCTCAGATGCGGACGAAGATTCCGATGACGACAATGAGTATGACCTGGGAATCACCCGTGAGGGGGTGGCTGAGGCCACCGACGACATGAACGCCATCTATCAAGAGGGCGGGGAATTGGTAGCCGAGCTTAAGGAGGCCTTCGACGACATCGAGGAAGGTCTGGCCTTTCTCAAGCCCCTTGCTCGCAAGCGCTTCTTTCGCCGTTTCTAGCGTGAGCTGCGGAGGAGTTTAGTTGCAAGCAGCTTGAGCGCTCCCTACCTTGAGCGCTCCCAAGTCTATTTGAAGCTTTTTACGATGTGGACGATGTTGAGGTCGTTGGCTCGCTCGTAATAGATACTATCGGTCATCTCGCGCACCAAGAGAATTCCTAAACCACCGATGCGATGCTCGATGCCGGGTTCAACTTTTTGCGACTGGTAGCTCAGGGGGTCATAGGCTATGCCCGCATCGCTTAAAGTGATGCAAAGCTTTTGATGCGCTTCGTCGACGGCGATCTGGATGGACACCGGCTGCTGGATCTGGCCATCGGGAAAACCGTAGTGGGCGATGTTGACGAACAGCTCCTCCATGACGATCTGAAGCTCAAAAGCCATCTGCGAGGTTCTTCCAGATCCTGTGCAGAAGGGCTGGAGGAATTCGAAGAGCTCAGGGAGTTTGGTGTCATCGGGGGGCAACAGAAGCGTGCTCACCGGAAGATCCCAGACAAGACACATCATCGTGATGTCATCGAACTGGGGCTGGTCTCCAGCGAATTCGTCGACGGCGCCTATAGCGGCGTTGACAAGGTCTTGAGCTGTCACGGGATTTTCCGCCGTCTCCTGAGAACGAATACGACGCAGAGTTTGCTCGAGGCGGTCGTTGCCGAATAGCTCGTTGCGATCATTGATGGCCTCGGTGACGCCATCGGTGTAAAGAAAGATGCCATCGCCGGGGTTAAGTCCAACCGTGCAGGTTTTATAGACGACGGTGTCCATGACTCCCATGACGACTCCCGGTGGAGCCTTGAGCCATCCGGTGGAGTATTTGGAGCGCAGCCAGACCGGGTTATGACCGGCGTTGGCGTAGCTGAGCTGTCCCGTCTCCACGTCGAGCACCGCCGCGAACACGGTTACGAAGAGCAGCGCGTCATTGTGCTCGCAGAGAGATCGGTTGGCTAAGGTGAGGGCTTCGCCTACGTCACTGCGATAGCGCATCTGCTCCCGGATCTCCGCGAGGGCGCGCATCATGAACAGCGCCGCCGACATACCTTTGCCCGAAACATCGGCGATAAGAAAGCCCACATGGCCAGGGCTTGTGTCGAAGACGTCGTAAAAATCCCCACCTACCTCACGCGCTGGGCGCATGATTGCCGCGATATCGAGCTGATAGCGCTGGTGATATGCGGTAAAGTCACTCGGAACGGCGCTTAGCTGGATCGACGAGGCGATCGCGAGCTCGGTGGAGATACGCTGCGCGTCGGCGGTGGTCTGTTCTAACTCATCGATGTAATTCACCAGGTCGGTGCGCATGGCCCGAGCGCTTCTCACCAGTTCGTCCATCGAGCGTTCGTAGGGACGATCTCCGGTGACGATGTCAGTTGCCTTAAGCTCATCGAGGGATTTGGACTCGCGGTAGGAAGCCAGTTTCTCGACAAAAGAGCGGGTAGACGTGGCAAGGCTTTCCATGGGCCGCGAGAAGCGATATTCCAGAAAGCGCAGGGCGACCACGGTAAGCGCGAGAATGATTGCCAAATGAATGCTGGTCGTGCTCAGCAATTCGTTAATAAGCACGATGTAGGCGGTCATATTGTCGCTTCCCGCAAGGGCCATAAGGCTGGGAACATAATCGGCGATATCGATGGCGATAACGCCCACGACGGTGATCAGAAGCATCAAAAGCACGAGCTGCTGGGACAGACTCGGCAGTCGGTACTGAACATAGGGCACGTGAATCCAGCGCGGAGGAAGGGGCGTGAGGGGACTTCGATTAAGCCCGATGATAAGAGGAATACCTAAGAGGAGCGAGAAAATGAAATCGTTGGAGAAGTAAAGCGAAAAGAGAACCGCGTCGCTGCCGGGAAAGATCTCTTGGGTCGTGTTAAGGAAGGAGGCGGCGCCTGAGTCGTAAAGGGCGCTCAAGGCGAAAAGACCGCAGGTCAGTCCTAGCTTGAGGGCGGTGTCGAAGCGTGGGTAGGGCTGCTTACTCTTTCTGAATACGACATACCAGATGATGTAGGGAATGAGGTCGTAGATGCAGTTGCTTATGACTACCGGTACGCAGTACGCAAAATCATAACCAAGCACCAGATGGCTTGCTATGTCTCCCACGCGGCAAGCAAGGAGGGCTGGCCATCCAAAGAAAAGCACCAGGGGAGGCGTGAGACCCAGGGCAGGGCGTACCATGATGTATTCGTTGCCGGACTCCGTTTGCAGGGCAACGAGCAAAAGGAGGAAATACACCACGAAGGTGCCGATGGCTATGGCCCACTTATAAGCAGCAGGATGGTCGTCGGCAAACGAGCTAACGTTTCGAAACTCGTCCTCTTCTACGATGATTTGATCAGATGCTGCTGCCATTACTCCTCAAAACTTAGGATTGTGGAAAAGCCGGTCATATCGAAGACGTCTTTGACTTCGGGCACTACGCCGCGAAACAGCAAAGACCCCAGGTTGAGCATCTTTTTTTGCAGTGCGATGATAACTCGAAGCCCGGCTGAGGAAACATAGCCACATTGGGACATATCCACTACCACGTCTTTTGCCCCGTCCTCGATGATCTGATCGGTGGCCACCTCAAATTCCGGGGCGGTATTGGTGTCAAGTCGCCCGATTAAGCTCATGGTCGCTTTGTCGCCGTCTTGTTCGATCTTAATGCTTAGCGCGCTCATCGTATCCTCATGTTCTTGCCGAAATGTCGTGACTGACGAATAAGGTTTCTCTTCGCGCCACGTTCGTGTCCACCGAAATAGTATCAGATGCCTCGTAAAAAATAAGATGAACACCTTCGGAGGGCGCTTCTCGCAAGTTATCGCTGCATGAAAGATCATTCTAGGTGCAAGAATGTCGAATTATTCGGCATGAAGAGCGGGTGACAAACCTTGCGAATGTTCAATTGTGGGCTCTGGCGCAATAATGGACGTAATGTTAGTTTGCTTAACGTTATTGTTAAGAACTATGGCCCCGTATAAGGAGTTTGATGATGAGCGAAGACATCAACGAGTCCACCGAGTCTCGCCAGCTTGCCGATGAGGAACTCAAAGAAGTTGCTGGCGGCTATGGCCAATGGGACGTGGACACGGAGGCACGGTGCCTCGACACCTATAACACGGCGCACGATCCAAAGTACACCACGTTTGAATCCTATGTAGCCGGCTATTGGGGCGAAGATCATCTGAAGGCTCGCCAAGCGTGGATCGATGCCGGCAAACCTCCATACAAGCAGTTTATCTGCTCGGATAATGGAATGATCAGGTCTGAGACTCATCGTCCATCTCCGGTAATGCCGGGAGGGCATATTAGGCGCTGAATGAAACATCGCGCATAATCCTTATAACATGCCAGTGAAACGTACCAAGCACCTGTTGGCTTCAAGGTGTTTTAAGATACGGTAATGGTATGAATCTGGTACGAATTGGCGCTCAGAAAGGCTGACGGTTGGCTTCGATCTTCCGAGAACAAAACCTCAAACGCGTATCCACTCCCGACACGCTTGACGACTACATCCGCATCGCGAACCCTGGGGTTTGGATGGTGCTTATCGCCATTATCCTTTTGCTTGTGGCTGCCATCGTTTGGGGCATCTTTGGAACCGTGAACGTGGATGCCTCGGGACTTCTTATCGTCGAAGATGACGAGGCGACGCTTTGGCTCCAGGAGCAGGATGCCACGGAGCTCACATCTGGCGCCGAGGTCAAAGTTGCCGATGTGAAAGGCCTTGTCACAGGAATGGCAGGAGCCCCTCAAGCGGTCTCTGAGGTCTTTGAGACCGGAGTTTCGAATGGTGGCGAGCAGGTAACCACCGAAGGTGTTTGGGTACGTCCTTTCCCTGTCTCGATCGAGCTACCAGACGGTGATTATCCGGCGACGGCCATCGTGCAGACTTTCTCACCTCTTGAACTCATCTTCGGAGCCGGGCAAACCGCTGACATCAGTGAAGGGCAAGCCCAGTGAGTCGAGCGCATCTGCCCAAGGGACCGGGGGTCATGGCCGACAAGGTTCCCCAGATCATGCAGATGGAGGCGCTTGAATGCGGTGCCGCCTGTCTGGCTATGATATGCGCCTATTACGGTAAATGGGTACCGTTAGAGGAGGTGCGCGCCGACTGCGGCGTTTCGCGTGACGGCTCC
>CANRPV010000090.1 GCA_947632575.1 uncultured Eggerthellaceae bacterium
GCTAGTGCAATGAAAGCTAGTTTTTTCACCATGATCACCTCTTTCGGTTTCGCTTTTCCTCTGGGTAAGCTTGGGGGGCTAAGCTTGAGGATTAAGCCTGAGGAGCGCCTTGAGCGGAATCTCGCCTCAAGAGCCGTTCTGCCAAGATTTTGAGCTCATCCATGTCGAGTGGTTTCGCGAGGTGCGCATCCATTCCCGCATCCAATGCCGCCTGAACATCCTCAGCGAACACGTTAGCCGTCAAAGCGATAATCGGCATGGTCTTGGCGACGCTGCTGTCAAGCTGCCTGATGCGTTTAGTCGCCTCGTAGCCATCCATCACGGGCATTTGGCCATCCATCAGCATGAGATCGAACTCACCGGGCTTGATGGTAGAGAAGCGCTCCACGGCCTCTTCGCCATTACTAACGATCTCTACGGTGGCGCCTTCCCATTCCAGACGATCTTTCAGGAGTTCGGCGTTGAGTGGATTGTCCTCGGCGGCGAGGATGTGCATGCCTTGCAGAATGTTTTGCTGCGCTTGAGGCTTTTCGAGAAGCTTGTTTTCAGAGTGCATGGAAACCAAGGCCTGCTGAAGTGAAGTGACGAAGAAGGGCTTCGCGATAAAGCCGTCGATGCCGGCTGAAAGAGCCTCTTCTTTGATATTGGCCCAATCATAGGCGGTAAGCACCAAGATGGGCAGGTTGCTCGGAAGCGATTCGCGAATCCGGCGCGCACACTCGAGCCCATCCATTCCCGGCATCTTCCAGTCAAGGAGGATGAGGGAGAAGGGTTTATCTGAGGACTGAGCCTTAACGATGGCATCGAGTGCCGCTTGGCCGCTGGTGACATAGCTCACGTTTACGCCGGTGTGCCGCATCATTTCCATAACGCTCTTGCAGACGTCTTCATCGTCGTCAACCACCAGCAGACGATCGACGTTGTGGTCGGTCCAGAACGTCTTATCGGCGAAGTTCTCAGGCATGCCAAAGGAGAGATCCACGGTCACCGTCGTACCTTTACCTTCGACAGAGTCGATCCGGATGACGCCGCCCATGAGATCCACGAGGCTTTTGGTGATAGCCATCCCAAGGCCCGTCCCTTGTATACCTTTGGTAGATTGCCCTTCTTCGCGCGTGAAGGGATCGAAGATGGTCTTAAGGAATTCCGGGCTCATACCGATGCCGTTGTCTTTGATCACAAAGCGAAGATCCTCGCGCATGAGGGAGTTGCGAGGCATGGCTTTAACGGTAAAGGTTATGTTGCCACCGACGGGGGTGTATTTCACGGCGTTCGAGAGGAGATTGATAAGGATCTGGTTCACGCGCAGCTGGTCTCCGGTCAGAAGCTCACTCGGATGACCTTTGACGATGAACTGGATATTTTGCTGCTTGGCTTCGGCTTGAGGCACGATTATGGTACGCAGCTCATCCATGGTTTCCTGGAAGCTGAACTGGCCGGTGTTAAGCGATGTTTTGCCACTTTCGATCTTGCTCATATCAAGCACATCGTTGATAAGGGAGAGCAAATGCTTGCTTGAGGAAGAGATTTTGCGCACGTAGTCTTGCACGCGTTCGGGATTATCGGTGTTTTGGGAGAGCAAGACCGTGAAGCCCATGATGGCATTCATAGGGGTTCGGATGTCATGAGACATATTGGAGAGAAAGCGGCTCTTAGCCTCGTTCGCGTTTTTCGCAGCATCTAACGCTTCCTGGAGATTTTCGTTCATCTTGCGTTCATCGGTACGATCCGACATGACGATGATGAATTTCTCCTCGTCGCCCACATGTTGATGATAGATGGATTCGCGATACCAGCGTTTCTCACCCGTTTTACTATCCACATGAAGACGCTCGAGAAAGATCGGTCGATCAAGAGGAACTTCCTGAAGCGTGGCGGTGGGGATCACGTCGTTCACATTGACCAAGGTCTTATAGAGGGCACGGATGTCATCGGATACGTCATCGGCCGGCACGCCTAAGAGTCGTTCCACGTTAGGACTGATGTAGTCTACCTTCCAGGTATCCCCATCGAGCATCAATATGATGTCGTCGATATTGGCCGCCAAGCGCGAGAACATGGTGTCGCGGTACCTGATCTCCCGAGCGTTTCTCTTGGCGCGTTTGCGGTAGCTCAGGATGATTTGAATGAGCCCGACCACCGATATCAACAAGAAGCATTTCAACAGCACATCGATCGTGGCGCGCTGGATTTCCAACAGGCTTTGGGAAGCAACGGATTCCGGTACCACACCGATCAAGATATAGTCCTGATAGTTGCAAGGTTGGTAGGAGAGGAAGTAGTTTTGTCCTCCCAACATGATTTGTATCACGCCCGACTGACGCTCTGTCCATGCGGTCTCGAGTGATTCGATCTGCTCGGGCGAAAGGTCGGATCCGGCTTTAAGGTAGGCCAGGTAGTTTGTGAAGACGCTGGCGCCTTCTTGAGTGCTCAGAATCACCGTGCCATCAGGAACGATAACCAGGCATGAGGACTCGCCTTGGAAAGCGTCCGTGTTGATGGCTGCTACCATATCGGCATTGGTGTAGGTGAGCGCAACTGCCTGGTAGGTAAAGCCTTGGTAGGTATCAAGCTCAACAGGAATGGCAAAAAGCGTCACCTCAGAGCGATCTGAAAGCTCTTGATTGCGCATAATGCGCTCATGCTGATCGAAAAGAAGAGCGCTGTCTTCCCCGAGTTCGTAATTGCCTGTCTCACCTGTGGGTGTCAGAAAGTTACCGTTTTCGTCCATGAAGAAGAACGAAGAGAAACCCCAGAGTTCTTTGCGATCATTCGTAAGGTTTCGAATCTGTTCGTCGCTTAACAAGCGATCGGATTCATTCCAGTCCTCAAGGTTATCCCAATTGCGATCGATAAAAGCCTCAAAGTTACGATCTACCTGCGTATACACTTCCGAAAGATGATCGGTGGCTTCCTCGTAGACGGCATCGGAGAGAAAACGGAAATAGAAAAAGGCGAGTATGGCGATGGCCACAGCCACCGCTACCCAGAGAAGAACCATGCCTATGCGTGCGTACTTCGTTTTCACGGAATACCTGAGTGCCTTTTCGTCGAGGGCAAGTATTGTTTAATTCCTTATTGCAGGAACAAGTCTCTAAATGTCATCTGTTGTTTATACCATGATGACCTGATCTTTCTATTAGTTTATAGGTATTTACACAGACTTCTCGCGCAAGGCCGACCTTTACGGCAAATTTTTGCTGCTTTAGATAAGTTGCTAAATAAGCAGCTTAATTTACTGTCGCCAATAGCTCGCAGAGTTGAGCGTTTCCAACGGTGCAGAGAATTTATCGCTACCAATGGCACACAGAAAGAGGATAGGGAAGTTGAGACACTAAGAATACCTATGGATGACCAACTACGCCTATAATGAAGCCTATGGAATCCTCTCAAGGTAAGAGCCCGCTTCAAGTCATAGTCGGATTTGCCCGTAGGCATATCGTTTTAACCATAGCTTTTATAGCCGCTATCGTCACTATGGTTTTTGTACCCCCTGATGAGGCCTATCTCGATTATGTGGAATGGGATACCTTAGGTTCGCTCTTTTGTGTGCTTGCGGTTGCCTATACTTTGCGCTTCTCCGGTGCGTTTGACCATGTGTCGCGATGGGTTGTGAACCGTTTTAGCGCGCCGCGAACCATTGTGATGATTCTGGTCATTACGACCGGTTTGCTTGCGACGGTCGCAACGAATGATCTTACGTTGATCGTCATGTTACCCTTTACGGCCACGACCCTTATAAAATCAGGTTGGGGTCGATACTGTGCTCCGGTTTTTCTTCTTGAATGTCTTGCGGCTAATCTCTGTGGCATGATCATGCCTTTTGGCAATCCGCATAATCTCTACCTCTATTCCTACTATTCGATCGGAGTGGTGGATTTTATACGGGTGCTCGCAGCTCCCTTTATCGTCTCGATCGTTTTGATCGTGGGATGTACTCTGTTTGTCATGCGAGGCGCTCATGGTAAATCGGCCTCTCGGGAGCACAAATTCGTTTTGCCGCTCGATAAGCGGCGTGTGGTAGTAGGCCTTGTTCTCCTTTGCGTCACCGCACTCGCAGTCTTTCGGGTGATTCCGGTCTATTGGGCCGTCATCGTGGTCCTTGGAGTGATCTTGATCACCGATCGGCGTGTTTTGAAAGCGGTCGATTACCCCTTACTCTTGACCTTTGTCTGCTTCTTCGTTTTTGCCGGCAATATGGCGCGGATGCCTTTCTTAAACGAATGGCTTGGTCGTTTTATGGCAGCCGATGGGCTATTGACTTCAGTTCTTCTAAGTCAGGTGATAAGCAACGTTCCTACCTCTGTCTTGCTTTCGCATTTCACAAGCGCTTGGCCAGCATTGGTAGTGGGAACAAATATCGCTGGTACGGGCACTCTTGTGGGATCTTTAGCGAATCTGATTACCTTTCGCAATTTCACGAACCTTACCCGTATGTTTCCCGAGCGCAAGGATGACCCGTGGTTATCGCCGCGCTATTACCTCAAGCCATATCTTTTGCTTAATTTTGGGTTCCTGATTGTCTTGTTTGCCGTTAGCCGTCTCAGTGGCCTCTAAATTCAGGGGTTTTAACTCATGATGCCAAGATGGCCATGGATGTAGGGTCCATGGCCATCCCTCATGTCTGTTCGCTCTCTTTAAGCGTCTTGCTGAGAGAACTTATAACCCTCTCTTACGAAGTGAATGACGCCGCCAGCAAACAAGCCTACTTTTGAACTCTTGAGGAAGATATTGTTTCCGCCCTTATCTATGCGGAATATAACGTCGTCGCTGACGAGTTTAGATGCGTTGAGCGGAACATAACTGGCGATGAATTCGTCCCAGTCATATTCAGTTGCCTTATTCTTCACGAAATCTCTTTTGGTGTTGAGACCGATACCTAAGACGGATCCGTAATAAGGCTTGTCATCCCACGTAGCTATAACCTGACGGTCGAGTAACTCGAGGCCGGTAAAGCCGGCACTTTGCAACTCTTCAAGACCGCTTCGACCGTTCATTCTTGTCACAAAGTCTTGCTGCTGAATCTCAGTAAGACCACCGTAGCCTTCAATGGCTGAGGTGCTCCAAAGGGAGAACATGCCACCATATACCGTGGTTTTTTGTGGATGAGGCTGGCCGTTAGAGTAGTGGACGGCATTGAAGTCCTGGTATACCCATATGTTGGGAATGTAGAAGAGGGTGGCCCCGTTCTTGGACTGCACAGGGCGACTATCGATCACGCCAACCGCCTTGTTGTAATTAGATTGACTTTGTGTGATCTGCGCGGAATTGGGATTGCTCGCGACGTTGTAACGAAGCTCGATAGCGGCGAGCGCCTTTATAAGTTCACTCTTGATCTCCTGCCGGAATGCCTCACGATAGCGATTCGCCTGGCGATCGAAGTTGTAGGTGAGAGAACAGAGGTAGTCGAAGTTATAAATCGCGTTGCTGTAATCTTTGTTCGAGGAAACCGCTTGAACGACCGCATCATAGGATTCCACGACTCTATCCATCGTCTTGAGGAATCCATCAAAGCGACCGCCCGCATAATCGCCGCTGCTCATGACCTCAATGAGCTTCGTGTTATAGATCTGATTTTGCTCAACCAGCGATTTACCAAGTAAAGGATTGCTTGAGGTTGTGAGTTCCTTGGGACTTCTTGTCATATCCTTATCAGCGGTTTCCTCAGCCCCTTGCTCCACAGGCGCCTCATCTGCAACCATTGTGGTGTAGGATGCATCAGGTTCTGGGATACCGAGCTCCTTAAGCGCTTTCTTTCCTTCTTTGAAATAGCGCTCTGCGGTTTCATCGACGTTTTGGAGGTTATCGAATTTGGCCTCAAAGCTGGCGACTCGATCCTCATATTGGGTTTTCGCGATGCGATTCATCAGCGTCGACTGCTCAAGCATGATGTCTTTGACGTTGTCGAGTTTATTGTTTATTTCAGCAACGGCTTGAACAAGCTCATCTTTCTGGTCGGGAAAGACTCCTATGATCGTGAGAAGGTTGACGACTCCAACCGCGCCGGATGCTACGGATCCGACCGTACCAATGGCGCTGGCAGCCTTGATAAAGTTTGAATTTCCGAGAGCGTCGATGAATTGCGTGATTTGAGAGACTTTTTCAGCTTCTTGTGTGACCAGCTGAAGGGTTCCACCATCGACATCTGGCACGGTTATCACAAGTCGACCAAGGGAGTCTTGAGAATAGCTTCGTGTGTTGCTGGTCTCCTC
>CANRPV010000091.1 GCA_947632575.1 uncultured Eggerthellaceae bacterium
CCTCGGAGGACGTCGGCAGCGTCTTCGAGCAGATCCTCGCCCTCATCACCGGCTCCGTCTTCAACCCGGTTCAAGGCCCCAACGCCACCGGAGCGGAGGATTCGGTCACCTATCTTGATCCCATAGGCGACTACATGGAGGTTAAAAACCCGTTCACTAGCAAAAAGAACACCAATGTTGAGGCAGCGACGGACATCAACGCTGATATTCAGATGGTTCACCTCGGCAAGATGTACGGGTTGGTACGCACGGGAGTGTACGACTACCAATGGAATGACAAGTACATGAACGCGCAGAGGACCCAGTCCGGCAATGAGCTTGTAGGCGTTGGTTTGCCTAATGGCTGGTACTACGAGACGGAAACCGGCGGCGCCACCACTGCCTACTACGGAGGTAACGGTGCGAAGCCGGAAGCGACCCCATCGGTCACGGTGAGCGTTCCGCAAGAAGACGGCGGAGGCACGCAGACGTCGCTGAGCCAACTTGATGAATCTTCGCTGCCTAGCAGCTTCCCAGGATCCGCTCAGGAAGCCTGGTCTTCTGGCTGGATTTATCGGTTCGGCTTCACGACAACCCAACAATTCGTATCAACGCTTGGGGATACCTCCTTAGAAAAGTTAAGCGTGAAACAGCAAAATACGGTCTACACGCTCTATCGCTTCGACTGGGTGCAGCAATCCCAGTCCTACTCAAGCCAAGCCAACCCTCAAGTGCCATTAGACAGTCAAAGCCGTGGCAAGTGGCTGCTCAATCCCGCCTACGCTGAGTCTGCTCAAGCATCAGGACTTCATTGGAACAAGACTAACTTAGGATACGAAATCCAGGAGCAGAGCTATGATGCGGCAAGCTCGACCTGGAACCTTACGGGAGCAGAGATCGATCCTGCAAGTCTTGGTCTTTATCGGATAAGTGATTTTAGAGTTTGGGTTGAAGATAGTGAAAACTACACCCCCGATCCATCGATTCTAGAGCCTGATACCGGTTATGACGAGGCTCTCTACTTCGATATTCCCGCAGCTGCAATCCCGCTTCAGCTTGCAAGTCTTACCAAAGGCCAAGATGGAAGCCTTATGGAGTATCTCACCAATCTGGGCGGTGAAAATGACAATTTCGAGCTCATCCAGTGGGAGCAAACAGGTGGATCCACTGAGCATACCTATGAGATCACCTTTACGGGCTCTCAACTTGGATACCTTGCCAATACCCAAGGAGGACATGACAACACGGGTGTTAACTATCTTGTTATAGGTAATTCTCCCGATGGTGCAAGCGACAATATCACTGCTACCCAGCATACGGCTTCAATAACAGGTGGTAGCAGTTGCACGTTCACTCAAAAACTCACCGGCAATCAATCTTTAGTGGTCACTAACGTTCCCAGTGGGGTTGAGTGGACAGTCAAGCAAACTGATGGTGGCAGCAAAGCCATATGGACAGGTGATGGCGCTGCTCAAGATTCTGGTATGAGTGGCAAAAGTCTAGCAAGCACCTCTGTGGCGGCTACCTATGTACCCGTAAGCGCTTCAAATCCCAATACCCTTACCGTACAAAATCAAGTCAAGAACAATAGTGGCATTCTTCCTCTTGATCAGACGTATCCCTTCAACGTGACTTTTAAGAACCTGCCTGATAACGCTCAAGATGCTCAGATCTCCTATGTTAAAAGTAATGGAGAGAATGGTTCCATGAAGCTGAGCTCAGGGGTAAGTCCTACCTTTATTCTTAATTCTGGAGACTCCATCACCTTCTACGGACTTCCTGAGGATTCTGCAGATTATGAGATTGCCGCCTCGTCGGCAACCACTAATACTCTTGAGTGGGCACCAAGTAATACAGGGAGCCTTTCTGGAAACACTCTCGTAACTGCTGTCTATACCAACCCAACTGCTACCGCTCCTGATCAGAGTTACTATTATGCGCAGTCCACGCCTTGTAGGCTCTTTTATTCGGTGGGCGTAAGCGATGATGTGCTCTATCCAACGGGGGGCATTAACATTAATGCTTTGGATGTGGAATACATCCAAAGCCATACCGAGATCACCAATACAAGCCCTCGCATGAGCCGTGTCTACTTTGAGTCTAATTGGTGGAGCGGAAATACTGATGAAGCCACAGCAGACAGAGGAAATCCTGTCACTACCTTCTCGCCTGCTGCCGACAATCGTTACTACGTGTTCCAGAAAAACTTGCCGCTCTATGCGATAAGCGGTGTAGAAGGAACTCCCCCCAATGTCATTTTGGATGGGTTAGTAGAAGCCAGTGCGGAAAACCTCAATGTTAATGGCAAAGATTATCCTGTTGTAAAGAGCACACAGAGTCTGAGCGCAACTGGCTGGTATTACATACCTGTAGAGTTCTTCTTGCCAGGAGCTAACGGCGGAGGCCGTTTTGTGCAGATGGCCGTTGCGCGTCAAGGCGCCCAATTCGGCGCAAACGTGAATTCGGATATCACTAATGACACTACGGGAGAATATCTCTGCTGGTTTAATCCGACCACCGGAGACGTGAAACAAACCTTAGGTGAAGATCTTTCAAGTAGCGGCTACGTTATCGCCACTGATATTGGTGGTTTGCGTACAGGTAACATGGAAAACAACCAACGTGACAAGGTTGTAAATAGCACCAAGACAGCAAGTCACTATTTCTATCCTACGGTAAGCTCAGGTAACTCCACCACGAGTTCAGGAAGTAGCGGATCAGGAAATGGTGGAGGAGCCACTACGACTGCTGAAGAATTTGACAACAGCATCAATGTCTATCTTGGCAACAATGGAAAACTTTATATTCAAGATACCAAGCTCCTGATGACCAAGCTTGTGGTCGATCCTGAAAACGCTGAGACTTCAACTGCTGCGGTCGATATGGAAAACGCCGACATGTCGTCGCTGCCACTCGCCTTTACCGATGTAAATCTTGAAGATAAGACGGAATACAACTATCAAGTGTTCGTTGAAGGTGCGACAGGGTACCAGGATGCGACAGTCGTAAGTTATGACCGGTGGAGTGGACTTTGGCGCCAGGTTATTTCTACTATTGATGCTCGCGCAAATGAGCAAGGACTACTACTGAGCGCAAGTAGCAACACGCCTGTTGAGGTCAACAATGACGGTCAGACTTACTACGTCTATCTCGGCAATGTGACTCAAGCTGGGGGCGGCAGTGATACTGAGCATACGTATCGCATCTATAGCGATCCGGATGTAACCGAAGAGGGTTCTATCGGCCAGGTCACTATTTATGTGCCGAGTACCGACGGTCTTGAGAATAGCGCGTCGGTTACCTATGCTACGGCAGACGACACTCATCCTGCTGGAACTCGTGTCTATTCGGCTATCAATAGTGAAAGCGTCCAGGGAGTAATCCTGGTGCCAAAAAACACCGTTGATGCAGCGAATACTGGCGATGCGGTATGGAGCTATCCTGAAGCCGGCGGTGTCCCAGACGAGGTAAAACCATCCTCCTTTGCGTTTGCTACGCTCTACTTGGATCACGATGAGGGACTGCGCAGCGGTGTTAATCTTGAGAGCTCGTATTCTCTTGATGCTAAATACCTGACCAAGCGTCTGGTCTTTGGTTATAAATCCAACGGTGTTACCGCTCCTGTGGTGAATGAAGAAACTGGCGACATTACCGGCACTTCGCTTGCCCCGAAAGATCTCTATGACCAAACGCAGTTTACCAACGTGAGCAATGGGGGAAGCGCTGCAAATCCCTATTACACCACCTACAATGCACCCATCGCCACCGATGATACGGCTAATCATAAAGTCAGTCAGAAGACCGTAGCTGCGAGCACGGCGGAATTTACCCTTGCAAGTGGGCAAGGTATTCAACTTAGTGGTCTTACGAATGGATCGGTCTATCGTGTCACCGAAAAGAATGCCACTACCAACGATAAGCCTGGTCCAACCAATCTGGTTTTCGGTAGAAACGTCCAATACCAAAACTACGTAGATTATGTGGGAGGCGCGGAGTTCAACGGTTCCGTCTCCAATGTGGCAAGCCACCAAGCTTGGAATATTCTCGGAAACGCGGACGTTGCTGGCTACTACAAGTTCACTAACATTTCGGCAGGAGGATCTGTGGGAGGCGTATCTAATACACCTCCGAACTATCAGACCTTAACCGGATTTGGTGTAGAAACAAGCGCTCAAGCGCCAAACACCGCCGCTTACTTTAACGATTCTGAAGGAGTCTATTCTATCTACGGAAATACGGATACTCAGGAGGAAGCTACCCACTTCTTCAATGCACCTTTTGCGCCTACGCCTATAGATCTCTCGTTGGAAAAGACGATCACTATCGATGGTGGGCAGGAGCCTGAGGACTATCCGAACTTTACCTTTACGGTTACTCCTCGACCTCAAAACCCAGCAGAGGATCCGATCTTGGGTCTCGATAGCTATGACGAGACCTCTCTTTCGGCCTCCTTTGAAGCTTCACCCACTCAGGAGAAACCATCCGTTGAGGTGGAGATATTCAAAGACCTCCAGTTTACGACACCAGGTATCTATACCTATACGGTAAAAGAAGAGGCACTTCCTGAAGAAGAGAGTGCCGGCTGGTCGCTGGATCCGACTATCTATACTGTCACTGTTGAGGTGACGCAAGAATACGTACAGGTCAACATTCCTGACAATCGCTTTAGCCCCGTGGATATTCCCACGGGAGATCTTCAGGCGACAGTCACGGTACAGTCCAATATGGCAGCGCCGGATGAGGTCATATCTCCAAATGCTCCGCTTCCTTTTGAAAACACCTATGACGCTACTAAGATCGCAGAAAATCTCATGGCTACTAAGAATCTGGCCGGAGGCGAGCTCTCAGACGGATTATTCAACTTCCATCTTATCGGTCTTGCAGCAAGCTATGAGGAGCCTGCGCCTGATCCCTTACCACCTCTTCCAATGCCACAGAAAGATGGAGAGATAGTAGATACGGTTACCAACAGTGGCTTTGACGCTGACGGAGCAGGCCTTATTGGGTTCCCCTCTATTACCTACAGCGCTGCTGGAACCTATTACTATAAGCTCTCCGAGCTGCCCTTTGCGAGTGGTCTTATCTCTAGTGACGGTTCCTCCTATTTGGTTGTCGTCACGGTTGAAGGTAAAGACGGAGGCGTTGAAGGCCCCTTTACTTCTGAAGTTTCATACTACCAGTGGCAAGATGAGTGGTCCGATACAGACTTTGTGATCCCGGAGGCTGACACTCTTGCCGATCTTGAGGTAGATAATGCCGTCTTTAATAACTATCAAGATCTCATCATAGAAAAGGTCGTAGACGGCGATGATCTTAAAGATCAAAGCTTCGACTTCGCCTTAAACCTCTATGGCAAAGATGGTGAAACTTCACTAGAGAGTGGAATTTATAGCTATGCGATTTATGATGCCGATGGAAACATCGTTCAAGAGGCTCAAAATTGGGATGCATCTTTAAGTGATGGCGTCTTAGAGTTTAGTCTTTTGGATGGACAGTTCCTTCGTCTAAGTGGACTTCCAGAGGGCGCTCAATACACCGTTTCTGAACTTACCTCTGGTGGGCAAGAACAACTTGTCGCCACTACCTGGTCGCAGGGAAGCTATCAGATGGATGCAGATGGAGGACTACTCATTCCTCTACCAGGACCTCAGGCCCCTCTCAATGGGTCAGTCAACAGCGGTACTGGTCTTACCACCGACTCTGCCGTTGCGGCTAACCCCTATAACTACACCCGGTTTGTAAACTCCACTGAAACGATGCCGTCACCTGGTACCGGCAATCTTGATGTGACCAAGATTACGGCGGGAGAAGGTTTTGATCCCGATGAGCTTTTCCACTTTGAGGTTAGCTTCTCACCTGCTCCTGAAGGAACGTACTCGGCCACTTCCTCATTAGGGCAAAACCTCACCTTCACTGGTCCTGTGGCTGACTTTTATCTTAAGGCGGGAGAGAGCCTTACCTTTAGCGGTCTTGCTGAGGGCACCACGTATGAGGCA
>CANRPV010000092.1 GCA_947632575.1 uncultured Eggerthellaceae bacterium
AGAAACTTCCCTTTACGGAGAAGGCCGATCTTCGCGATGCTTACCCCTTGGGACTTGCCGCCGTACCGCTGGAAAAGATCGTGCGTATCCATTCCTCATCAGGCACGACCGGCACCCCGGTGATCATCCCCTATACTCAAAAGGATGTCGACGACTGGGCTATTCAGTTTGCCCGCTGCTATGAATATGCTGGCGTAACCCCTTCTGACCGTGTACAAATCACACCAGGCTACGGCCTTTGGACTGCTGGCATCGGTTTCCAACTTGGTTGCGAAAGACTCGGCGCGATGGCCATCCCAATGGGTCCTGGCAACACCGACAAGCAGCTTAAGATGATGGAGGATCTCCGCTCGACGGTCATCTGCGCCACCTCATCCTACGCTTTGCTTCTGGCAGAAGAAATAGCCAAACGCGGCATAAAAGACCGTATTTGCCTGCGTAAAGGCATCATCGGCTCCGAGCGTTGGGGCGAAAAGATGCGCGCGCATCGCTGGCGAACTCGGCGTTGAGCTCTACGACATCTACGGTCTCACAGAGATTTACGGTCCTGGTATCGGGATTAACTGCAAAGCGGACTCCGCTATGCATATTTGGGCGGATTACGTCTACCTCGAGATCGTCGATCCGGTCACGGGTGAGCTCGTTCCCGATGGCGAACCTGGCGAAATCGTACTGACCACGTTGCAAAAGGAGGGAGCGCCGCTGGTCCGCTTCCGCACGCATGATCTCTCGCGCATCGTACCAGAACCCTGCACCTGTGGAAGTCCCCATCCGCGCATCGATATCATCACCGGCCGTACCGACGATATGGTAAAGGTCAAGGGCGTAAACCTCTTCCCCGCTCAGATTGAGGAGGTCATTGCGTTTACCGATGGTGCTTCTTCCGAGTATCAGGTTATGATCGATCATCTTCAGGGTCGCGACGAAATGACGGTCTTCTTCGAAACTGCGGCTACGGGAGAAGAGAAGAAACGCATTGAGGATAATCTCGCCTCCATTTTCAAGGGCAAGATCGGGCTTACTCCTATCGCTCGTGGTGTGGCTATTGGTGAACTGCCTCGCTCTGAGAAGAAAACACAACGCATCTTCGATAATCGCTATTAATCCTTTTTAAGCGAATGCCGGCTTGGGGAAAGTTCTCGTAGTCATATGATCATGGCCTCTTAAATGTTGACAAGTTAACATTTAAGCATCACCATAAGCGCCTTGGAGGTGCACCGTCATGTTGGAACAGCAAAGGTTTGAGGAATTCTCATCCCTCATATCCGGAATCCACGGAAACATTCAAAAGCTCAAAGCTCGCTACACCACTCAACTTGGTCTAAAGGGTGTTCATGTCTTCTGGATTTATTTGCTACGAACTCATCCAGAGGGCTTGTCGGCCTCACAATTGGCTGCAGCCGAGGGCTCAAGTAGAAGCCTCGTCTCCCGCGAGATCGACTACCTCTTTGACCGTGGAATAATCTTCACCGAAGAGGCCGGCGACAAGCGTCGCTATGGCTGGAAACTGAAATTGACGGATGAAGGCCGAAAGATTTCAAACATCATCGCCGCTGTGGTCGCGGATATTCAGAAGACGGTAAGCCATGAGATCCCCGAAGAAGACCTTATCGTCTTCTATCGCACACTGGAAACGCTCGCTAACTCTTTCGCAAACCTTGAGCAACACAACGATATACAGGAGGTCATTGATCAATGTCAGTCATCATAGTAAGCGACTCTGGCTGTGACATCTCACAGCAGGAAGCGCAAGAACTCGATATCAAAATCTTGCCCTTGAAGACGCTCATCGATGGCATCGAATACCTTGACGGTGTGACACTCCCCGCTTCGGAATTCTACGATCTCCTTGAGCAGTGCGAGACACTTCCAACTACAAGCCAGCTTACCCCTGTCGAGTTTGAAGAGGTGTTTCGCGCCGCTATCGAAGACGGCGATGAAGTCGTAGCGATCACTCTCTCGGAGAAACTTTCTGGCACATTCCAAAGTGCGACTTTAGCTGCAACTCAGTTTCCTGAAAGCGTATGGGTCGTGGATAGTGGAACTGTCACAATCGGCCAGGGGATTCTCATTCGATACGCCGTTGAGCTAAGGAATCAGGGGCTTAACGCTCGCGCGATCGCTCAACAGTTGAACGACATCAAGTCGAGAATCTGCCTTTTGGCGCGAGTGGATACGCTGGAGTATCTCGTCCGTGGTGGAAGATTGTCTAAAACAGTCGGCTTCGCGGGAGCCATCCTAAACGTCAAGCCTGTTCTCAGTATTGAGGATGGCGAGGTAAAAGTTATTGGCAAGGCACGAGGATCACGGCAGAGCAATAACATGCTGACAGCTTTCATCCAAGAACGAGGAGGGGCGGATTTCAGCTTACCCGTCATGCTCGCGTACTCCGGAAATGACGATGCCCTTCTCAAGGGCTACATCGAAAACAGCCGCCAAATATGGGAAGGTCACCTAGATTCGCTGCCATCGACGGTAGTCGGTAGTACCATCGGTACTCATGCTGGTCCTGGCGCGATCGCGGTAGCCTTCTTTGCTAATTGTTAATCTTTTTAGCTAACCGTTAAGAGAAAGACTAAAAAGAAACTAATCTGAATCCTTCGACTTGTAGGTCTGAGAAGTTGCGATTATTTCGCCATTAGCGGCCTTGAGAACGAAATGATACCCTGCGTCGGTAGCACGAATTTCGAACTTTCCCATTGATGCCTCCTCGTTAAAGCACAATTAGGTCTCAACATGCTGAATCATAAGCCCACGTCTCACTCAACATCGCTTGCATATGAGCATTTCAGACAAAAGAGGAAACGGGCAAAAAGAATTAAGAGAGAAACAAAAGGAAGAAAGAGAGGAGGAATGAGAGAGAAACAAAAGAGGAGAGTGAAGCAAAAATGGGAACTCGACTGGGAACCTGACCGATCGATCTTTCTTCGAAAGGCTCTCTTGCCACCACAGACAGGTTCTCAGCTAGATATTTCTAACTTAATCATCAATAATCAACTCTATTAAGACCAATGCGATCGAAAAAAGCTCAAACAATAACAGGCGAGAAAGGATGCGTTATGGCACGCAAATGCCCACAATGTGGCGAGCTTATGGAAGAAGGATTCAAATTTACGGGCGCAGGCGGAAACGTCATACGTAAAAAAGGCTTCAACATGAAGTCACTCTATCCTGAGGCCGCGGTTTGCATGCATTGCGGAGAGATCTCTATTTACGTTGACGCCGAGAAGCTTGACAAGCTGAAGGATTAATTGGCGACACACCTTATTGCAGATGTTCGTCTGCTAACTTGATGCATCGACGGTTCTAAGATCGCAAGCCTCAAACGGATTCTCGATTGCGATATCGAGGTATTCGAAATCACATACATTACGGGTCGCGATCACAAGGCCTTTTGTGTTCGCAATCGATGCGATCATAAGATCCTCAATTGTGGGGGTTTTCCCTGTCGCTATCGCATGCCTGTGGAAGGCAGCGCAAACCTCTGCAGCATCGCTATCAAAGGGAAGCACATGGCCGGCGTAATTTTCAACAAGGCTATTAATAATATGATGAAGAGCATCTCGCTTTTTACCTTGAGGCATCATCAATTCACCAAAACGTAGCTCTTCAATTGTGATAGAGGAAAGATAAAGACCTTCATCATGATTATTAAGCCATGCAAGTACCGCAGGATTTGGTTTCTTCTTGCAGATTTCTGAAATGACGTTAGTGTCGATCAGGTAATCCATGCTAGAGCTCAATTCCTGTAACCCGTGGTGAATGGCGCTCGGAAAGCGGGATGTCCATACCGCCAACACTTTGTGCTTCCTGATAGATACCTAAAAGCCAGTTTTGCTGATGCGGCAACAGCACTTCCTCGAGAATGGACCTTGCCTCGGCAACCTGGGAACGCCCATGTTCAGCGGCGCGAATGGCAAGTGCCCGCTTTGCCTCATCGCTTATATCGCGAACTAACAGCGAAGGCATCACAAACTCCTCAATTGATATCGTTGTAATCATTGATATCAATGATATCACATTAATATCGGATTTGCCCGGCTGCCTCGGTACTTCTGGCATGAAAATCCATCACACTCTTGTATATTGGCTATAAAATGCACTTATCAAATCCACGTATGAGAGCCGATATGCATTTCGGCTTACATACAGTAAGGCGAATAAGCCAGTAAGCGAAAGGAAGAGCACGATGAGCGACAACCTGAAGGCGTTTTACCAGAAGCTCTCCGACGACGAGAGTCTCGCTCGAGAGTTTAAGGCCCTCGTAGACGAGTTAAACAAAAACCGCATCAACGCGGTGCTTGAATTTGCCAAGGCTCATGGTATTGAGCTGACCGAGGCGGATTTAACCAAGCCCAAGGACGACACACTCTCAGATGAGGATCTGAGCCTGATCACTGGTGGAATGGGCATGTTTGATACCTGGGAAGACGAACCACCATTTGGAAACAACGACGGCTGGAATATCCGCTAGAAGCACTCCAAGACCTCACTCGCGAACCGCTATTCTGCTTTTCCCTAAGCTATGCGCTATCGCCTCAAACAGCCTTTTCGATTGAGATCATGGAAAGGGCTTCCTCGTGTTGTGCAGGACATGGAGCGCATGCGAATGTTACCCGTGTCAGATGCGGAGTTTGCCTGTCTCGAGCTTTGTGACGGGAGCGTCGATTTCGACCTGCCCTTCTTGTCTACCGAGTCGAGAGATGTAATTCAGTCTCTCATAACCCGCGGTCTTATCGAGATTTGCGGGCAAACCCCAGATGCATCGAATTCGCCCGCGATCGACCCCGCTCAGCAATATAAGCGTTATACCAATCGCTTCATCGCCGGTATCCACTGGTCCATTACACGCCGTTGCAACTATCGTTGCAAACACTGCCTCATGGATGCGGGCTCTGATCGAAGCGCAAACGAGCCCAGCTTTCATGAGATCGAAGCGATCATCGACCAGATCGCAGTGTGCGGAATACCTTCGGTCTCACTTACCGGTGGTGAGCCTTTAGTGCGTGACGATTTTCTCGATATCGTCGCCTCTTTGAGCGACCACGACATCTTGCTTTCGGAGGTATACACCAACGGTTCTCTTGTCACAGAAAGTCTCCTTGAGAGCCTTGAGACACTTGGGCAGAAGCCGACGTTTGTCATATCGTTTGATGGCGTCGGATGTCACGACTGGCTTCGTGGCATCGAGGGCGCTGAACAGGCTGTCGAACGGGCGATTCGCCTTATAACATCCCATGACATGAGGGTATACGCAACCATGACCTTGCATTCGGGTAACGCGGATCGCATTTTGGAAACGGCGCTCAAGCTTGCCGAATGGGGTGCGACATCGCTGCAAGTGTCGGCGATGTACGATGAAGGCCGTTGGGGGAAGCGTTCGTCGCATCCGCCGCCTTGAAGGTCACCTCGGCGCTCTCGCCGATGACCAGAGAACCGGCGTCACTCGCCCCCGACTTGAACGACTCGATCGCCGCCTTGCCATTCAGCGTCAGCGTGCCGCCGGTAAGTTCCAGCTCCGCAAGCGTCACCGTCCCGCCGAAGGTCTGGTTCGCGCTTTCGCCGCTCACCGAGATGCTGATGTCAGTGCCTTCACCACCGATGGTCCCGCCGAAGTCGCCGCCCGTGCCCGTGATGGAAATCTTCCCCTTGCCCGTGATGCTGCTGTCATTGTCACCCGCCAGCGCCGCCACCTCCAGGGTGGGCGAGGTGGAGCTGCTCGTACCCGAACCAATCACCAAACTGCTCTCGGGTGTGCCCACGCCGCCCAGCTCGAGCGTGCCCATCTTGCCGTCCGCCGTCAGGGTGAGCGTCCCGCTCTCCACGGTGATGTCCAGCGTCTTATTCCCGCCATCCGTCGTGTCCTCCGCCAGGACTTTCGCCACCGACACCGAACCGGAAACCGTCAGCGAACCGCTCC
>CANRPV010000093.1 GCA_947632575.1 uncultured Eggerthellaceae bacterium
CAAAGGTCCACCGAAGGGGCGACAAGCTTGGAGAGTTCACCGACGCTTGCCATGGAGCCGTTGATGCTCACTCGCGAGCGACCGTCTGCTCCGACGCGTCGATGCACGACCGCCTCGAAAGAGCCATCATCGGCTCGATCAAGCGAGCCGGCTTCGCGGGCACGCTCTGAATTGTCAGATTCCCCACCCAGATCAGCAGTGGAGGACTTTTCGGAGGGAACGTGGGCGAAATAGAAGCGACCGGTCACCTCAAGCTCCGAAGCGCCTTCGCGCACGGAATCCTTGTCGGCTCGCTCCCCCATAAGCAGCGTACAGGCCGAAAGAAGAGCCGTCTTACCAGCGCCGGTTTCGCCCGTGAGAACCGTAAGACCCGATGAGGGAATGAAGCACGCATGCTGGATAAGCGCAAGATTGTCCACTTGTATCTCATCGATCATGGACTGCCCCTTTCCTCCCCGTGCCGTATTTGCTGTCTACTCTAAGTGGCCGACGCTCTTAAACCCTGCAGCTCTGGGCTACTGCCACGCTTGGTACCCTGCCACCCTGGTCGCTGCCCCCTATTATGAGCGACGCCGGCCTCCAGAGCCACGAGATTTCCGCGCGCCGAAGGCCGAACCCTTGCGCGCCGACTTCCTCAGATCCTTAAGGACATCTTCCTCGCTGGATCCCTCGACATTAGCTCTCAGCTTCACCACCTGATCGCGCAGGCGCGCCGCCTCCTCGAAATCCATATCCCGCGAGGCGGACGCCATGTCTTCTTCCATGGAGGCGATGATCCGCAGCACCTCTTCGCGGGAAAGCTCAGCCAACTCCTTATTGACCTGCTCGGATGTGGTCGATCCCATCTCATCGTTCACGTAGCCCATAATGTCGTTAATGGCCTTGCGAATGGTTTGCGGCTCGATGCCGTGCTCCTCGTTGTAAGCCATCTGGATCTCCCGGCGCCGTTGCGTCTCGACGATGGCTCGATCCATGGAATCGGTGATTTTATCGGCGTACATGATCACTTGGCCGGAGACGTTACGGGCCGCGCGTCCTATGGTTTGGATGAGCGAACGATGATTTCGCAAGAAACCCTCTTTGTCCGCATCGAGAATAGCGACGAGGGAAACCTCGGGCAAATCCAAGCCCTCCCGAAGCAGATTGATGCCCACCAGCACGTCGAATTCTCCGCGGCGCAGATCCGACAGTATCTCCACCCTCTCAAGGGTGCCGATGTCGGAGTGCATATAGCGAGCCCGCACTCCTTGATCCAGCAAATGGTCGGTGAGATCTTCCGCCATCTTCTTCGTCAGCGTGGTGATCAGCACCCGCTCATCGCGAGCCGCGCGCTCCTTCGCCTCGTCGATGATGTCGTCGATCTGGCTCGCGCTGGTGCGAACGATCACCTCAGGATCGAGCAGCCCGGTCGGTCGAATGATCTGCTCGACCTGGGCCTGGCTCACCTTCTCCTCGTAATCCCCTGGAGTCGCCGACACGTAGATGAACTGCGGAATCCGCTGCTCAAACTCATCGAAGCGCAGCGGACGATTATCAAGACAGCTCGGAAGCCGGAAACCATGCTCTGCCAAGGTCACTTTACGGGAGCGGTCCCCCTCATACATGCCGCGAATTTGAGGAACCGTCACATGACTCTCATCAATGATGCAGAGAAAATCTTTGGGGAAGTAATCGATAAGGGTATAGGGCGGCTCGCCCGGTTCCCGTCCATCGAGATGTCGCGAATAATTCTCGATCCCCGAGCAAAATCCCATGGTCTCGAGCATCTCCAGGTCATAGCTCGTGCGCATCTCAAGTCGCTGGGCCTCGAGCAGCTTGCCCTCCTCCTTAAACTCCTGGAGGCGACCGCGTAGCTCATCGCGAATGGTCACCAAAGCTCGATCCATGTTCGGCTGAGAGGTGACATAGTGGGAAGCCGGCCAGATGGGAATGGCCTCGTAGCTATTGATTACCTCACCCGTGAGATGATCCACCTCGGTGATGGCCTCCACCTCATCACCCCAGAAATCCACATGCAACGGATTGTCCGCGTAGGGAGGAAACACATCGAGGGCATCTCCCCTCACGCGGAAAGTGCCACGGGAGAGCTCGTAATCGTTTCGATCGTACTGGATATCGATAAGCTTGCGGATGACCTCGTCACGATCGGCGGGAACTTCCTTATCCAAAAACACCGCCATACCGGCGTAATCAAGCGGACTGCCGATGCCGTAGATGCAGCTGACCGACGCCACGACGATCACATCTCGACGCGAAAGCAGGGCCGAGGTGGCGGCATGGCGAAGCTTTTCCACCTCTTCGTTGATGGAAGCGTCCTTCTCGATGAAGGTATCCGACGAGGGGACATAAGCCTCAGGCTGGTAATAATCGTAATAGGACACGAAATAGACGACGGCGTTATCCGGGAAGAACTCCTTCAGCTCAGCGGCCAACTGGGCGGCAAGCGTTTTATTGGGTGCCATAACCAGCGTGGGCTTTTGCACCTTTTCAATGGTCTTGGCCATCGTGAAGGTCTTACCGGAGCCCGTCACGCCGAGAAGCGTTTGGTAGCGTAGCTTTGATTCGACCCCTAAGGCGAGCTTATCGACGGCTTGGGGCTGATCCCCCGCCATATCGTAGGGAGCTGCCACACGAAAGGGAATGTTGGAAAGGCGCACATCGGGCAGCTTGCCCTCCATCTCGACGCCCTCGATGTTACGAAGATGACTGGACATGACGTAAGCCTCAACATCTCCTTGCCAAGACCCGCGATCCGACTAATCGCTCTGCTCGGCGTCCTTCAATGCTTCCCACCAGGATAACACCTGATGGCGCAGGGCTTCTCGGCTTCCATCATTGAGAAATTCCACATCGGCGAAAGTCGAGCGCTCCTCGTCGCTAATTTGGCGCGCAATGCGGCGTTCCACATCCTGCCGATCGAAGCCCATGGCGGTCTTTCGTTCGATGCGATCCTCCAGAGGCGCTTTAACGGCAAGCACCATATCACCGGGATTGGCGTTCATCATCTCCCGATTGCGGAATGTCGAGCACTCGATCACCGCCGCCTCATGATCGCGTGATTGGAGCTCCTCAAGCGCCTGCTGGTGAGCCTCGAGCACAGCCGGTAAAACCAGCTCGTTAAGCTTCGCGGTAAGCTCCGGACTCTCAAAGGCTATGGCGGCCAGTTTCGTACGGTCGATCTCATCGTCATCGTTTAAGATATCTTGCCCGAAAGCGGCGATCAGATCATCTTTGAGCCGCGGTTCATGGAGCACGTCATGGCTCACATCGTCAAGATCGATGTAGGGAAGGCCCTCTTCAACCAAGGCCTCGCAAACCGTCGATTTGCCTGCGCCCATGCCACCGATCACGAATAACTTTCTCATCTGCGTTTCAAACCTTATAGCTGCTTATTGCACTCTTTTTAACGTATTGCACACTTATAAAAGAAGCGGGCCCTTTAAGAAAGGCCCACTTCTAAAAAATTGCCTATTGGGGAAAACTATTCGCCGATAACCTCTTCAGCCTCAAGATTCTCTTGAGCCTCTTCCTCAGCCTCGGCGGCATCGACCTCGGCGGCCACTTCTTCGGCTACCTCAGCGTTTTCCAGCTCATCTACCTCAGCCACAGCCACATCCTCAGCTACAGCTTCGGGAGTGGAAGCCTCGGCGGCTGCCTCAGTCGTCTTGGCGTCGCCCTCTTTGTCCGCCTTCTTGCGCTTGGCAGGACGCTCCTCTGGCTGGATGGACTCGTCCACTTCGATCTCAAAGCCCAGCTCCTCGGCAGCTGCCTTCATGGAGAGGGAGATGCGACGACGCTCGGGGTTGATCTCCATGACCTTGACCTTCACGGTGTTGCCGGCCTTGGTTACCTGAGCCGGGGTCTCGATACGATGTGCGGCCATCTCGGAGATGTGCACGAGGCCTTCGATGGAGTTACCCAACTCTACAAAGGCGCCGAAAGGCACAACCTTGGTCACGCGACCATCAACGATGGTTCCCACAGGATAAGACTCAACCAGCTTGATCCAAGGATCCTCGGTGGTTTGCTTGAGACCGAGGGAGATGCGCTCACGCTGAAGATCCACATCGAGGATCTCGACCTCAACCTCATCGCCCACCTTAACGACCTCAGAGGGATGATTCACATGGTTCCAAGAAAGCTCGGAGATGTGTACCAGACCATCGATACCACCCAGGTCGACGAAAGCACCGAAGTCGACGATGGAGGAAACGGTGCCCTTCAGGCGCATGCCCTTGGTGAGCTTCGCGAGGATCTCAGCACGCTCGTTCTTGCGGCCTTCCTCAAGCAGCACGCGGCGAGAAAGCACGACGTTGTTGCGATTGCGATCCATCTCGATAACGCGAGCTTCGATCTCCGTGCCAAGATACATATCCAGATCCTTGACACGACGCAGGTCGACGAGGGATGCGGGCAAGAAGCCGCGCAGACCGATGTCGAGAATCAAGCCACCCTTGACCACTTCGATGACTTCGCCGGTGACCACTTCGCCGGCCTTGAATTTCTCTTCCACCTGAATCCAAGCGCGCTCGTACTCGGCACGTTTCTTGGAGAGGATGAGACGGCCGTCCTTGTCCTCCTTCTGGAGAACCAAAGCCTCGATCTCATCGCCAAGGCTGACGATGTCTGCCGGATCGGCGTCCTTGCGGATGGACAGCTCGCGTACCGGGATGACACCCTCACTCTTGAATCCGATGTCTACCAGGACCTCATCATGCTCAAGCTTGACGACAGTACCGTTGACAAGATCGCCCTCGTCAAAATCGGTGAGGGTGCCATCAATCATCTGATTCATCTCTTCGTCAGAGACGTCAGTGAAATCGATGACGTTCGTGTTTTTGATTTCGGTCAAAACGGACCCCTTTCATAACTAAGTTCGGGGACCCTTCGTCATGATTAATTGATACTTGCCGTCTTCCACTCGTCCGCGCTTGAGGCTTGGTTGAGATTGGTTGTTAGTTTTCAATGAAACATGTCTCGGGGGCCAACAGTTATAACGCCGACGTTCCACCATCGGCATTAGTGTGAGCAGTATAGCACTCCTCCTTTCACAAGGACCATAAAATAGCCGTGTGAAGGATTATTTTCAAATCTCGGTAATGGATTCTCGACAAATCTCAGGCGTTTCCAATCTGTCGATTATTCTCGATAGAAAGATTGAATAAAGGTGAGATCGGACGCCACCACTCGGGCCGATGAGGCTGTGTGCTCGAGGCGATGAGGCCGCCTGCGCTTGGAACGATTATGCTTGCCGCGCTCTAAGCCGATTAGGAGGCCGCCCGTGCCTCCGTGAGAGCCTTGGTGAGCTGATCGGCGCAGGAGGTGGGCTTACGTCCGCAGGTGTTGCCGGCGAGGATTTCGATGATGTGATCGACGTTTTGTCCGGCGACCAATTTGGCGATGGCTTTGGTGTTGCCGTCGCAGCCACCGACGAATTCTACCTGCTTTATGGTGTCGCCATCAAGTTCAACTCTGATCTCTCGAGCACAGATGCCCTTAGGCTGGAATCGATACATCGCCCGCCCCTCTCTTTTGATCGTGCGAACTATTATCCCATAAGAGCGATCGGTAAGCCGCGCCCGAAAGATGGCTTCCTTCAACCACCTTTCGGGCGCACGGTTTCAAATGTATTGTTTCGAGCGCATAGCTTCAGGCACACCGTTTCAGGTGCGGAGCTCCAGGCGCACGATTTCGAACACACAATTCCTAAGCTCACAGTCAAAATGTGCGGAGGTGCTGATTGCTGAGAGTCGAAAAGAGAGTTCGCGAAAGGTTAAATGGCGTTGTCACCCTCTTCGCCGGTACGAATACGGATTACCTGATCAACCGGGAAGATAAAGATCTTTCCATCACCCACTGAACCCGTTCTCGCCGTCTCCTGGATGATCTTGACCA
>CANRPV010000094.1 GCA_947632575.1 uncultured Eggerthellaceae bacterium
TTCATCTCATAGCCTTTAACTTCGCTGCTTCAATGCGGTAAAGCTTCGCCTTACGCTTGCAGAAGACTCTCCCGTCAATGACCTCAACACTTCCTGGAACATTGGCAATGAGATCAAATGATGTCGGGCAATAAGCCCAATCCTTCGAGGTGCGCATTTCTGGCGCCGGACTGTCTGCGCAGCCGTCACAGATGCTTAGAGCTTCTCTAAAGTCGAAGAAAAGATCAGAAGGCTTCACGATGTTCCTTCCTTCCCTGCCTGGTTTCAATTAACCAGTGGCCGTAGTTGTAGAGCTGGTTAGAATGCGGTTCTAATTCACGTAAAAGCTGGCCGTCCCACCAAAGAGCCTCGTCTTCATCCCACTCCCAGGAAATCCTGATTAAGCCTTGGTGGATTAGCCCATGACAGCCTGTCGTCCCTGATCCGCAAACGGCAATGAGAGCCGGTTTCAGAACGAAGGCGCCCATGGGAGTTCGCATTGTGAAGACGATTCCCCTGCTCTTTGGTGGCTGGTGATGCGCGTTAGTTGCAGGACGTCCGCAGATGGTACAGACGGCATCCCACTGGAGCTTGTGACTGTTCACCGAGGAATTAGCATAGAAGGCGCCTACGTGTGGCTTGCCGTAGCACTCCGCAATTTCGCGGGAAAGTCCCATGAGCTGGCTTGCGTTCATCGGAACACCTCCGGCTGGAAGGTCTTTCCGCAAGCTGGGCAAGAGAACACGCCTTGAGTTGCGTCAAAGAAGATGTCCCGTGATTGGCAGTCGGGGCATTTGATTTTAGCCTCCGGCGCCGCGTCATCAAAACCGGCGCCGGAGGCGTTATTAGTATTAGTATTATTACTAATACTAATAATAGGATTGCGGTCGCTTGCGTTATTTCCTGCGTTCGCTTTGCGCTTGCTATGCGTTCGCTTTGCGTCTGCATTGCTTCCGCTGTTGGCTTTTTCCCACCTGATTTTTGCTGCTTTAGCTGCGCTTTTAGAACGTTTGCGATAGTTCTTAATCTCGGCTTCTGCGTGATTGGAAGTGAGAGAACCGTCATCTAATTCAACTAATAAACCGATGCTAATCATTGCCTCTAACCAGCCTTTTAAAGTGGTTTCGTCGACATGCAGAAAGTAGCAATGCGCCTGCAATGCGCCTGCATTGCGAATGCATAGCGGTCTCTCTTCTCTGTAGATTGATTCAATGCAATACCAATAGGCATCCACAGCCCCGCCCCCGCATGAGAGGCGGAGCTGAACGATGGAGTCATCCTTAGATGCCATGGTCTCGTGGCTAAAGTAATCCATTAGAACGGCACGTCTTCTGAGTATTCTTCCCGCTTGGAAAGCAGGTCAATGTCTAGGACTAGAAGCTCGATCTTGCTTCTGCGGTCGCCGTCACGTTCCCAGGTCTCGTAACGGATTTTCCCAGTAATGGCTACCTTCTTCCCCTTGGTTAACATTGGGTGTAAAGCCCTTGCCCTATCTCCGAACATGAGGCAGTTAATGTAGCCCGTTTCGCCGTTTCGCTCGTTAAAAGCCAGAGAGAACTGGATTACATCCGTTCCGCTGTTGGTCATGCGGTGCTCGCAGTCCCTCGTTAAGTTCCCGATTAATTGAACGCTATTCACCGTCTAACTCCTTTTTGTCACGAATAAGCTGTTCCAAGTAGGCTTCTGTGCTCTGAATGTCGAATTGAGTGAAGTCTTTCATCGGATATGGGAAAGAGGTCTCCAGCCAGCTCTTAATGCCCTCTTCTTTAATTCCCAGACTTAAAGCTTCTTTCTTAAGTTCGCTGATTCGCTCGAAGCGCCTTGATTTAACTGGCTCTGGTTTAAGTTGTTTCGCGTCTTCGGCTCCGGCGTTGCCGTCATCGTCTGGCTCTCCCGTGATGCCCCAGTCTGTTTGAGCTTGCTGTCTCCTTGCATAGGTTAGATTCGACCCGAAGGCTTGAGGATTAGGGCAGAACTCGACCGGGAATCTCGACAGCACAATCTCTTCCTCGCCATCGGTTACAGAGCTGACCATGAAACAGGTATCCCCTGGTAGGAAGCTCTGCCTGTAGGCTATTCCCGATTCTCTGCAAGCAGCACGGATGACTTTAAGTGTGCTCTTTAGAGTCGCGTAGGTGTTTCCGAAGTGGGGATTCTTCCCGTCAAGTTCTGGATTCTCACAGTTAAGCCAGGAAGAGACGAACTTCTGTTCTAGAGTTGCATCTGACATTTAAGCTCCTTGTAATGGTCGCAGAACTCCCTGGCGGAGCAATACTTGAGGCACTTCACGTCCTCGCCTGGGCGCTCAATGATTACGTAGTCTTTGTCTTCGAGTTCTGAAATGTAAGCGGCGTAACTCTCGGCCTCTGACACATCTTCAAAGAGCCTCTTGGCCTTCTTATTCCCTATTTTCGTGACAGCGTAAACTGTTGGTTTCGTCCATCGCTCCTCTGGACTACACAGGGGAAGCTCTTTGTCTGGGAGACCTTCGCAAGCTTTAATCTGGTCGAACTTATCTCTGATAAACTGGTCGATCTCCTGGAAGTCCTGCTCCCCAAAGTCCCAAGATATTGAAAACACGGGAAACAGCGGATAATCGACCTTTGTTTCAGCGTCTCTTTTAGAGTGATCTTTGAGAATCGCTACAATCTCGCCCCGATGGGCATTAAAGCCAGCCTTGCGGAGAAGCCAACAATACATGAGCACCTGTTGCTTGTAGTCATCCCATTCGTTGTAGATGACCTTCCAAACCGAGGCGGTCTTGTAATCAGTCACGGTTCCGGTTGAATCATCGTAGAGATCGAATATTCCAGAGAGTTCGTAGTCGCCTACCTGCTCGACAAGGTAGGTCTCCTTTAGTTGACTTGCGGTCTCCTGGGATTGCTCGAGGATTGAATGAACGGCGGTTCCAAAGATCAGCCAGATCATGTCTGCCACGTCCTGGGTTATTTCGTTGTCATGGCGCCTTAGAAGGAGGGTCTCTCTAACGCCCTTCTGAATGGACGTGACGCTGTATCTTTTAGACTTGTATTCGTGCTCCCTCTCGACAGCCGAGACAAACGGCTGCGGGAGCCGGAGCTGGTTAGTGATTTTCATTTTTAGTCTCCAAAAAATAATCGAGTACTACGGAAATTCGGTTTCCTGCAACGTGAGGAACGCGAGGCATCTTTCTTAGTTCGCAGATCGTGACTTGAGAATCGTCCCTGTAGGCAACGCCAATAAGGGCATCCATGACAAGTTTTAAAATGTTGTCAGCGTCGGGCTTAGAGAGATCGGCTCTGCCAGCCCAGAACTTCGGATTAGACTCCGCTAAACAGCGATAAGAGGAAACCCGCAGATGAACTTCGTAGTCCTTTTCGAGGAATCTCTTACCAAGCACCTTGATAGCTTTATGCTGGATAAGTTGCTCCAAGCTTTTCGTCCTGGGAGGTGTGTAGGTCTTTCCGTTAAGAGAGGAGTGCCTTGGGCGTTCCTTCCCGATGATCTGCGGGAGTGTCACGCTGAACTGGGCAGTAGCGACATGGCGTGTGACCCAGTTCATGAGACGAACCCGTCTACTTTTGCCTCATGCTTTTGAAAAGCTCCTTTAAGCGAGGGGTAGTCCTCCTCAATGATTCGCGCCAACGCTGGAGCAAACCCGTTCTTAATGGAGACTCCTAGCTCGTTTCGAGCCATGTTCACGAGGTAGTTAGCAGATACCCAGCCATTGTTTCGATAGAGTCGCATGGCATGGGAGACCATGAAATCATAGGCCTTTGGATGATCCTCGCACCATTGCTTGGTGTCGGTGTAGTCACGCTCGCCCTTTGAGCCTGTTCCCCATAGCCCAAGCTGTCCACTCTGGGGTTTAGAAAGCTTGTCGTTTCTCGTGATATAATCACACATGGCTTTGGCCGTGACGCGCTGCCTGTCCGAGATCGGCGCGTCTTCTTTTTTGGCACTTCTCATTTCGTTCTCACTTTTCACGCAATTTCCGCAACTTTTCTTTTTTTCGTGCTGTATCCGCATAAATGGCCTGGCGAGCCCGCTTTGCCTCTTGAATCCTCCTTTCCTCTTCCCGCAATTCTTTGTTCACCTCCCTGTTTTTAATCGCTGCTTTGTCTTTGCTTTCTCGAATGGAACACTCCCGGCACCACCCAGTCACAGGAGAAAGCGGGCTGTAGACTTGCTTGCCACATTGCGGGCAAAACCAGCGTTTCCTGAGGGTCAGTCCATATCTGGAGGCCTGTACTTCCACGCTGTGAGGGGAGCGGTTCAGTCGGTCGCTAATCCTTTTCGCTCCTTCATGGGCGTGGGCGTGGAGATACTCAATCTCCCAAGGCCTCCATCTCAACGGAGTCTGGGCTTTCCCGCTTTTAGCCACGCCACAAAGGCCTGGACTGTTGATCGGATTAAGGCGTCCATTAGCAGAGAATTTCAGAGATATCGACACCAAGCGCCTCAGCTGCTTGCATGAGCTTCGAGACGGTAGCGGCGTAGGTTCCTCTGCGCTCCCATAGCTGGATTGTCTTAAGTGATAGCTGGCTCTTCTGTGCGAGGGCTT
The DNA here is from genome assembly GCA_947632575.1 of uncultured Eggerthellaceae bacterium. GTDB lineage: Bacteria > Actinomycetota > Coriobacteriia > Coriobacteriales > Eggerthellaceae > CANRPV01. The sequence goes on from CANRPV010000094.1 coordinate 4,523, forward strand.
CTTGGGTTAAGCCTTTCTCGACACGGCACCGAGTAAGAGCGTTTCTCTCGGTTCTCATTATTCCTCCTGTCAGAATCTTGAGCTTTTTCTTGAGGTGATGCCAACATATTAGGCTTTCTGCGAGGCTTAGGCAATAGGAGAAACCTAAAATTTTATGCTTTTGTCTAAAATAACTTGATTAATTAAGCCTAATAAATTATCCTTTTACCAGTTGGAAGCCCTATAGTTTCGCGTTCGAACGGAGCACAAATGGAGAACAAAGAGCGCGGCACCAATAGGCTCGGCCTATTAAGGCGCCAAATGGGAATTACACAGGCTCAACTTGCTAAGGATTTAGGGGTATCAAGGGCAACTATCCAGAACTGGGAAAAGGGAATAACAGACATCACAGGCTATTCCCTGATGATGCTCTGCGATAGGTTCAACGTCTCACCCAACGAAGTCTACGGAACAGGTAGCCCTTCCCCCTACTGGGAGCAAAAGAAGGAGCTTTTGTTTATTTTTGATTCAGTTAACGAGGCAGGGAAAAAGGCGCTTGTAGCTATGGCTCGAGGAATTGAGAGCAGCTACCAACCAAAAAATAATCCCCTTTCTGAAAAAGGCCTGATGGGAGAAACAGCATGAAAGTATTAAACGGTTTAGACGCAGGCTCTACTTTATTCATTTTAATCATTCTCCTCCTGCTTGCTGTGATTCCTGCCAGGATCGCAGCGAAAAAAGGCTACAGCTTCGCCGGGTTCTATATTTTCGGCGTTTTCTTCTGGCTAATTGCTCTAATTGTTGCCTTAGTTCTTAAGCCGAAAGACGTTTCCCAGGAGCTTCTGAATTATAAAAAGCTCTTAGACCAAGGCGTAATTACGCAAGAGGAGTTCAATCAAAAGAGAAACCAGCTCTTGAAATGAAAACCGCTGTAATCTATGCGCGGTACTCCTCAACGAAACAAAGAGAAGTTTCGATAGAAGATCAGCTTCGCGTCTGCCATCAGTACGCAGAACGCGAGGGAATTGAGGTAGTCCGCGAGTATTGCGACTTCGCCATGAGCGCCACAAACGATAGGCGCCCGAACTTCCAGGCCATGATTTCGGCTGCTCCAGAGTCTGATTATGTGCTTGTCTACATGATGGAGCGTTTCTCGCGTGATAAGTACGACGCGCCAATTTACAAGCAGCGCCTCGAGAAAAAAGGCGTAAAGGTCATTTCCGCTCTTGAATACATCCCAGACTCACCAGAAGGCATCCTCATAGAGAAGCTCCTGGAGGGACAAGCCGCCTACTTCTCTCTTGATTTAGCCCGAAAAGTTAAAAGAGGCATGGAAGGGAACGCCCTAAAGGGCAT
>CANRPV010000095.1 GCA_947632575.1 uncultured Eggerthellaceae bacterium
TCTTTCCGAAATGGGCCGATTTTTCGAAGAAGTTCTTTCCTGATGAGGCTGTCGCCATAATTTTCAGATTGGCTACCGCCGCAACAACTGCCGCTACCGCCGCCGTAATCATACCTTCAACTGGCCGTTTAACCCCTCTGCAAAGATAGCCATTTTGTGCTATCATATTTGGCCGTTATTTTTGATAAGAGTTACCCGATAGGATGAGAGTTTAATGGATCTGGCTAAGCAAGCTAAGCTCGTCGATTCAATTCACGACACCTTACACGAATACGTTGGAGAGCGCCTTCGCGTCCGGGCGAACATGGGACGTTCGAAGATCATCGAAAGCGAAGGGGTTATCACCCAAATTCATCCCCAGCTTTTTATCATGGAAGTGGATCGCAAGCGTGGTCGCACCGCGCGTCAATCCTATCAATATGTGGATGTGCTCACCGGTATGGTGGAGCTTTCCCAAAATGGCGAGCCTCTCTTCGCGCCCTTTATCGAGGAGACGAATTTAGAGACAGACACGCTGATTGAATTCGACGAAACGGCGGATCTCATCTCCTAAGTTCGAAGTCTTTGAGTACTGAGGCTTCTTAAGTCTGAATTTTCAGCCTGAGGTCTTTTAGGACGTAGCATCGAATTATCTTTTGACAAAGTGGGAGCTGACCTTCACAATAGGCTCTCGCGGTCTTAACCGAATGGGATCGCGCTGCATAATGGGGATGTAGCTCAGCTGGGAGAGCGCCACGTTCGCAACGTGGAAGTCGGGGGTTCAAGTCCCCTCATCTCCACCAGAGTACGAAGAGTCGAACTCGGTTTCTCGATAACCGGTTGGACTTTGAAACACCACGAAGGCGGCTTCTAAGCCGCCTTCGTGGTTCCATACTCATATTTCCGTTATAGGACAAAAGGGGGTTAGGACCATTTTTCGGAGACTTTCATGAGTTTATCGCGGTGCTCTTTTATCCGTCCGCAAATCCTTAAGTAACAGGCATCCGTCCCCTTTAGCCTAATCCACATTGAAGATTGACTGGATGCAAATGAGTATGAGTTTTAACTCCTCCTCGAAGAGTGACCCTACGCGTCTCGCATTGCAGGCCTACAGGTCGACGGCTCTCAACTGCTCCATCACGACAGAGCTCTGAACATAACTCATGGATTTCTCTTTATAAGGTAAGCTGTTGAGGACGGCTCAGAAGAAGTCACATAACTCCATTTAGGACGGCTTGAGATATATCGGTGCATACACCATCGTTGTTCAACAGGAGGAAGGTGCAGAAATTTCCGTTACCAGCAACTAAAAGGCGAATAAAGACACCATGAAAATACTTCAGCTACTCTAAACACGTCCACGAATGGACATTTTGGGCGTGGAATTATTGGAATAACTCATCGTGCGTGCCTGTGCGCTCTAAATATGCAACGCCATTATCTACCACCCAAATGAGCAGCCAATCGCCAACATTACAAACATGGCACTCATAGTGACCCTTCCATGAACCTTTGAGTACATGCATATTGTGACGCTGTATAAGTTCTTGGTTTGAAGCAACAGAATTTTCAATGATGAGATTAATTACCTCATTCAGTTTTGAAATATCGACATGCTGCTTTAGGAGCCTTTTGATATCACGGGCATAGGAGGGCAGCGGTTCGATCTGAAGTGCGCTCATTCATCCACTTCTTTTTCGAGGAACATCATCATTTCTTCTGCCGAATTAAATCTGTGCCCTGTTCCTCCCTTGGCAATAACCTCCTCAGCCGCCTTCATGGCAGCGAGAGTTTCTTCATTGGGAATATCGTTTGAGTAGCCGAGATCGAGCGGAATGGCATGATCGCGCACCATCTGCTTATAGAATGCTCTGGTAACTCCAGAAAGGTCAAATCCATAGTATTCTGCAACCGCCGCAGCTTCGCGTTTCAAGTTACTGTCTATTCTCATAGTTAAGGTTGCAGCAGCCATTATAGTCTCCTCGTGAGTACTGACATGTTATATATATTGTAAGTGCAATTACTGACAATATAAAGAGCGTTATTGCGACTATCAAGAAGTTCTAGGCTGATTACCGATTAATAAGCTTCTTTACTCCTCGTAAGGTTGGGTCCAGGTGTTGCCATTGTCGTAATAGTAGGTGAGGTTTTGTGGCGAATTATCGGCAAGCCATGCATCCCTGGCTTTGATGTTATCCTCGCCTGTTCTCGTCTTGAGCCAATCTTCAAACGTGAGATCGGAGCGTGCATAAACCCAATTACGCCTGTATCTGGTTTCATTCCAAGGGTTCCAATAGCCTTGGCCACCAGCCACCTCGTCGAGTTCGTCATCGTTGAGCTTATGAAGTTCAGAAGGATTGCTGGTGCTCTCAGTCATGGCACTTGCCTTTCTCGAGGTTTAAAAACGCCATGAGCCCATCATGCGGGTACAAAGTACTCAAACATGGGACCATAGGTGTAGCGCGCGTACAGCTCATCGAGATCACGAATACTATTGAACTCCCACATGTAGGTAAGCACGTCTTTCGTGAGTGTGCTTTCTCCCCACTTTATGCCAGAGGAATAATACTGATCCTCCTGGTCGCAGAAGATCTTCTTGATGCCGCTCGGTCGCTTGTACACGACATAGGAATTTAATGCGAGACCAGCACTTCCTTTGCCTGCATCATTCTTTTTCCACCCGGCATCTGGATTTCGATTGATGCCCGCTCGTTGGAGTACGACGTCGATCGTCTTGCCTCCCATACGCTTCACAAAGCTATTCATTTGTTCGTCACTCATATGACCGGATGCGACAGCCCCTGGCGAGTCGTCCCAATGGGTGATAAAGCCACGATATTTACGCGAGCCGCCATAGTTATAAAGCGCGTAGTCATTCAGTTCATTAAGAGCCAGTTGATTGGTAATGTACTTGCCAAGGGTGTAGTAGTAAATGACACCATCGCCCGGCTTAGCCCCGACAGGAATTGAGTTAATGGTCTGCTCCGCCTTCGTATAGAGGCTCTTCGCGGGATTGCATTGTGCCTCATTGTTATACACCAAAATGATGTAGCACAGCGCCTGCTTCAACGCATACTTGGAAAGGGTACGGACACCCATGCGTCCATCGTAAGCCTCGGTGTCGAAATTAAACGAAAGCGAGCAAAGCGTGTCATAGGATGCTATGGGGTTATTCTGACCCGTCTTGCTCAGTTGCGTGGCGAGGTTGTCATAGCGATCTTGCAACTTGGCGAAACGTTCCCGGAAACCTATGAAAGCCGCGTCGTTTTGGTGGTTGACGATATAGCTGACGACCATCGCGTTATATTCGGACCAATCCTTCGGCTGTTTTGAGTAGTCAAAGGTCTCAGTCGGAAGATCGGTAACCGTGAGCGCACGGGTCATCTCCGACTCATCATCGACGGCTTCGCCGTCTTCAATCTCCCCATTTACGACCGCTTCGCCCTCTTCAGGCAAATCGCTAAGGCTACTGTTTACAGAGCTAATGCTCTCCTCCTGTGCGTCGAGGGCCAATTCGTTGCTTCCTGTTTGTCCACTGAGGTTTGGCTCTGCGTTCTCCGTTTCCCAACTCTGGACTAAATCGCCCGATACCACATCCTCATCAAGCGACACATCACCAGCACCGCTGGAGGGGCTAGTCTCAACCTGAGCTTCATCGGTCTCATCGACCGGCTGAGCGCTCACGCCTGCCACCTCCGGTAGCTGGATATACTGCTCCGCCTTGCGGAAATAGGTATCGAGGTATTCGCAATCAGTCAGCAGATTGAGAAGCTCAGTGTCAAAGGAGGATTGGCGAGAGTTGTATTGCTCCCTTTGGATCGATTCCAGCATGTTCGTCTGATAATCGACCGATGTCTGCAACTTCTCGACACTTGACTGGATCTTATCGAGCGTTTCAAGAGTCTGTGAGAACTGCGACGGTACTAACTCGAGGGACTGAAGCAGCGAATAAATACTCGCACCACCTGAAACAACATTGGTGGCGATATCGAAAAAGCTGATTCCCTGGGTACTTCCAAAACTATTGATGGCCGCGGTAAGTTGCTCGATCTCGGACGGAGTTCCCGGGCCAGTTTCCGTTACACGCCCAAGGCTGTCCTGCGTGTAGTCACGAAGGTAGCTTGCCAGCTCTTCCGTTGGTTCACCCCAGGCGTTCACGAGCGTGCCCGCCGCAAGAATAACTTCGCCATTAATGTTGAGATCTTCAGCGCTCTGCCCGTTGGTAGGTACCTCAATCTTAAGCTCAGCGGTCTCATCACCAGTTCGTTCGATGGATTTAACTTTGCCGCCCTCAAAACCCTGACCAAGTGTCACCGCGGAATCTTTCAGCGAGTCTGCGAACGTGCCACTCGAGACATAGAGTTCAAGCGTAATCGCGAAATTGTCGCCATCCTCCTCAACGTAGTCGAAAACCGGATAGAACGACGCGTCGACGACATTGGAAGTGAACGTGAAATCGCCGACATTGACGTCGCGATACATAAGTGAGCGGGCGGCGGCGTTCTTCGAGGAAGTATCAGCGCCGCTCACCGTCAAAACTACCTGATTGTCCGACTCTTGCTTCAGATCTTTGACGACAAGATCGTTGGTGGTAGCACCGGGAGCAGGGGTCAAGGTGACAGATTCGGGCGTGAGCGTGGACAGGTCTGCGACGTCGATCAGCGTAAGCGGGATCGTCAGATCGTCGCCGTTAACCTCAAGATTGGCGACGTCGAGGTAGGCAGCCTGAGCCTCAACAGGAATCGAGATATTCGTGTTATAGAAGGCATTTTCGATACCAGTGGGCGCTATGCTGATGAATCCATCTAGGTAGGCGCCTGAGCGCTCATTGAACAGAGGCGCGCCAGTCAGCTGCATCGTGAGGTTTTTCCCAGCTGATGAGAGCGACTCGATCGTCATCCCCTCAAATCCGCCGTACAGAAGGATATCGTCTGCCGTGATATCGGAGGCGAACTGGGAATCATCGAGCGTAAGGGTGATCTTATTGGTCGTGCTCGTTGAGAGGACTGACGAAACATCCGGCGTCAGTTTAAAGGCCACAAAATCGACGATCAGAGGAACGCCAAAATCCTTGTCGGCGAAATTAACACCATAGGTGGGTGTGAACTCGGTTCTTGTTGCACTATCGAGGAAGTGAAGTGTAGCGGTGCCGTCTTTGTTGACGGTGAAGTCGAGCACCTCGGCAGTTTTCTCTGAGGTGTACTCAGCGACCAGCGGATCCTCGAAGCTCTCCTCCCCGGCACCCTCGCCTTCGGCGGCTTCCTCAGTAGCCTCGCCTTCGGCGGCTTCCTCGGTATCCACCTCTTGAGCGGCCTTCTCAGCTGCTTCTAAGTTTTCCTCTACCGTACCAGACGCGCCATTCTCAGCAGCAGAGGCATCGGTGGCGCCGGTCGTTGACTCATCAGCACTAGCAGGATTCTCCTCAGTGGCAGCCGCTGCGGCTTCTTGCTCGGCGAGCGCCTTGTCATAGCCTTCCGCATCAAAGTAAAGATAGCTCACCGTTACCTGGTCAGCGGTAATGTCTTCATAGGAGCCATAGGACTTCGGAAGAGTGACCGTGTAATCACCATCAGAACGATAAGCAAGCGATACGCCTTCGTCGCCTTCGGCGGTGTCGGTACTGCAGGCGGCGAGCGGTACAAGTCCTGTCACCAAAATGCAGGACAACGCAATCGCCAGGAATCGATGGAATGTACCGTGATTGACCATTTCCTTCACTCTCTTCCGACCTTCAAGTGCTTAACCTTCAAATGCATAACCATAAAATGTTTAATCCTAAAATGCCTAATCTCCGCGTGTTTAAGCCTCAAGCGTTTAATCATAAAGTGGTCATTGAGCTTAAATTG
>CANRPV010000096.1 GCA_947632575.1 uncultured Eggerthellaceae bacterium
GTAGCTCTCCTATTGACTCCATGAACTGCTCGCCGGGCTCCGTCTCTCCCGCAATAATCATCTCTACTTCGGCAACGATAATCGCGGCGAGCATGCGAGATACTTGAAAACTGCATTTCGGAGCAGGTATCAGCCCCGCATCAATGCGCTCCACAAAGCGCTCTTGCAGGAAATTCGTAAGCTCTCTTTTTGCATCAAGTTCACACGTATGGATAGAGCTAAGATTTCCAAAGGCATCAGCAATGCTCTTTGCAAGATCAGTTAGCTTGGGAAGATCGAGTGGACTATCACCGTCAATGCGCTCGATCTCCAATACGCTCATAAGTTCCTCATAACGGGCAAACTGCCGTCGCAGCATCTTCTCCGCAAGGTCATATTTGTCTTTGTAATGGTAATAAAAAGTGCCTTTGGAGATCCTGCATACCTTAACAATCTGAGCTACAGTGATTTGAGAGAAATCCTCTTTAGCCAAAAGCTCCAGAAAGACTTTCTCGATTCTCTCCCGCGTCTTGACCACACGAAGGTCATTCTCATTCACTACTTTATTGGTCATTATTATCCTATGAGTTCAATATCGTACTAATCGTATAAATAGTATATTTCACTTCGCCGTTTTCGCTGTCAAACTAGGGTAAGGGTCTCGTTGAACGGAGTGGTGGTTATGCATTTCATCAAGTATTACAGCGAAGAAATCTATTCCGTGATCACGCTTTTCTTCTTGACGCTTTCGGCGATCTTCGTGACACCGACCTATCTAACGCAACAGCTCGCGCTCGCTTATGCGCTTTTATATCTCCTGCACGAATGGGAGGAAAACGCTTATCCGGGAGGCTTTGTCGACATGATGGTCGGAGAAGTGATGCATGCCGGCGTTACTGTAACAACAGAAGGGAAAAAGACGTCGAGGATATACGTCGATACACTTCTTCTCATCTATGTGCTTGTTCCATACTTCCTCCCGCAATACCTCTGGCTTATACTACCTGCTCTTTATTTGGGATTGCTCGAAGGAATCGTTCACACTATGTCGATCCCTTTGTTCAAACTTGACCGGCGATACACTCCGGGCATGGTGACGGCAATCACCATGTTCATATTCAGCGTGTACGCACTGGTTCTCGTTATCCAAAACGGCACGGTGGAAGGATGGCAATACGCAGTCGCCGTCCTATTGCTCCTCGCCACATTCATGCCGATGCAAAGCCAGGTTATGAGGGCCAATGGGATGAAATATAGGGAATTGCCGAAGATGCTTCGCACTAATCTCTGTCGTGTGCATAGCAAAGCTTAAAAAAGCTGAGGTACGAGCACCGAAATCGAGTACCTCTTTTGGCGCATGATTGGATAGACATCTTTCGGGAATTGGCATATTCCTATGAGATTTACGAAACAGGCGGCTCCAGTCGCCTGTTTCTTTATTCCTGCTCGTTTGCTGCAAAGCAGGAAAACCGCAGATTCAGTTGTATGCATGTTTCACTGCTAAGCTGGTTTACCCTAGTCTGTCCAGTTGAAGCAACAAGAATAGAAGTTTATCTGTACTTTATTATGTACATGATTTAAGCTATAATAAATAACATTGGTTCATTCAAATAAGAGGATCTAGCATGAGCGAACTTACAGCAACAGTTGCAGAAACACGCGCCAATTTTTCGAAAATAGCAACTACAGTCAACGAGACCGGACGTCCCGTTACAGTCTTTAAGAACTCGAAACCATGGGTTTTAATTGCTCCCATTGGAAAGGGTTATGGAGACCATATCCCTAATATAGATTGGTCAAAACAAAACATCATTACTTTGGATCCAAAAACAAGAAAGACTATCCTTCCCGCTGACTGGAATGATCCAGAAGACGAGGGTCTCTACGATGACCTTGTGTAACCCGGTCGCGGGCGATATTTGGATAGCCTTTTTTGAGGTTGCTTTTGAAAACCTACTTCGTGATAAGCCCATAGGAAGGCTTCTCGAACCTTATATGGACACAGTTACAAAACTGTTCGGCACAACCCAGTAATAGGATTATTAAAAGTCCCCCGCTCCGCATGACGAGATAAGCCTTCTTCGTCATTTAAAGTGTTCATGAGAATCAGAATATAAATGAATACAGGTAAACTCAACTCTCAGTACGAGTGATAGAGATGAATATGAAAAAAGCTACAAAATGGGATGCGTCTGAGTATCTTGTAACAGAAGAAGACATAGCCGCTTATCTCAATGCCACTTTTAAAGACGGCGATACATCGGTGATCACAGCCGCCCTCGGCGACATCGCCCGCGCAAAGGGAATGACCCAACTCGCAAAGGAAACCAGCATCACTCATGACGGACTTTAATAAAGCTCTATCCCCAACGGGGCTCCATCGTTCGATATGGTACATAAAGCTGTAAGGACTTTCGGCCTCAGATTAGACATAGCATCACCTTGATTGAATGCCTTAAACAGTTACATACCAGAGTATCCTTTCGTTTTGTTAGAGAGAATCAATAGCATGAAATATATTGCGCCATTTCCTAAATATGATTTAGGAAATCTCATAAAGGGATAAGCCGTAGTTGTTACTCTATCGGGTAATGCCGCAAATGTAAGGTTGATGAACTCATCGAATTTCAACGCTGATAAAAACCGCTGTGATCATAAATATTATGGTGGCTTAGCCAAGAAATCTCCTGTAAGAATTAGTGTACCCCATAATGGTCACTGGTTTATAACTATAGACCTCATGGAGCTCAAAGGAAAAACCAGATCATCTGTCTACGTTGAACCCGTTCCTTTACCTTCAATAAGGTAACATGGTCATTTGTCTAGCATTTCTGGCTTGATAAGAAACGCAGATACGACTACGCCAGACGAATCGGATAAAACTTATGATGTATTTATATCTCACGCGTCTGAAGACAAAGATACGATCGTACGACCACTTTCCAATGCTTTGTCAGAAGCCGGTCTAACTGTCTGGTCTGACGAATTTGAAATAAAAATCGGCGATAGCTTAAGAAGAGAAATTGATCATGAATTAGCTCATAGCAGGTTTGGATTTGTTAGCATTTCGAGGAATTTCATTAAGACGGGCTGGACGAATTACAAGCTCGACGGAATCATGACAAAAACTATTTCTGTTGACCAAACAATGCTCCCAATCTGGCACAACATAACAAAAGATGAAAGCATAATCTATTCGTCAACGCTTGCAGACATAATTGTCCGCAATACTGCTATTGATGGTGTTGAAAGTATTTCGGCTGAAATCGCAGACATTTTTTGAATAGCGAAGTTAATGCAGGCAACTTTAAAGATTGGCTCAAGACACGTGCGTAAACCGCATTTAAAATGCCCATTAGCTCTGTAAAACAAAGATGAGCTTTATAGCTTAAACAATTAATATGTTAATCCGCTTTCAATCGCGCTCGCCAATGCGCGCAATCGATTAATGCTTTTAATTTCCTCTCTTATTGAATATGTAACATTCTCGGATGAAGATGCTCTCTTTACTTGCCTCAAGACTCCAACTTCTTCTTTTGAAAGACCAGCTAAATGATGTCAAGGGATTTCCGAAGCATTTTTAGATAGCAGTTTGACAAACGAATATGGGATAAAAGACGGAATTCATGGGAGACCAAGGCATGCCGGGGCAGGACGCGGCTTGTCACGTCCTTCGGGAAAGTTACTATTTTTCCGAGGAACTTTTTAACTCGGAGCCGCCGTTTGCTGTTTCCTCGATTGGACAGACGGTCGAGGTTCATAGGGTCTCTGCTCTTTCATCACCGCCAGAATCACACCGCAAAGCTTTCGCGCGACGCCGGACAATGCCACGTAGTGGTGCTTGCCCCTTAATCTAAGCGAGTCGTAGTAGTCGCCGAAGTACGGATCGTAGACCCTTGCCATATCGGCGGCGTTTATGAGGGCATAGCGCAGATACGACGAGCCGCGCTTGGACATGTGCTGGCTATCCCCGTCGAACTTGCCCGATTGAAACTTCGAAGCGTCGAGCCCGGCATAGGCGTAAAGTTTGGAGGGCTCCTCAAAGCGCGCGGGATCTCCCACCTCGGCTAAGATGACGGCGCAGGTGACAGGGCCTATCCCCGGTATCGTCTTGAGCACATTCGCCATCTTGCCGTCTATGACCTCGGCTATCTCGGCGTCTAGCTTGGCGATCTCTTCATCCATCATGTCTATCAGCGAGATGATGTGGGAGAGCTCAAAGGCAAGGGCATCTGCCCCGAAGCGGGTTCCCACCGAGGACTTGGCGACCCTTTTGACCTCCTCGGCCTTCTTGCGCCCATAATGCCCGCGGCTTGCCTCCGATATCACCTTGGTCAGCGTGCGGATGTCTGTTGAGGCGATGCGCTCAGGGCTTCCGAATTTTTGCAGTATGGCGCGGCTGGTCGCGGAGTGCTTGGAGCCAAAGCAGCCCTCGAGCTCGGGAAAGACGCGGTCTGCGGCAGCCGTGGCGCGGTTTTTAAGCGATGTGCGCTCAGAGACAAGGTGTGCCCGATAACGGGTGAGAATCTTCGCGCTCTCCGCCACCTCGGGGGCCACCGCCGTCGGCTTGAGGTTTTTGAAGCGGGCGAACTCCGCGATGAGGAACGCGTCGATTGCATCGGTCTTGGTCTTGCGCACCGTATCTGCCTTGCGAAACGCGTCGGTCATCACGGGATTTATAACTGCCACCGGCCATCCATGATCGTCTAAAAACGACCAGAGCGCCAGCCAGTAGTGACCGGTGGACTCCATGGCGATGATGCAGTCATCGGGGTCGACCTCGAGTTCGCAGAAGCGCTTGAGCAGATCGGTAAATCCCCGCTCGTCGTTTGCGAACTCGAAGGCCTTGCCGTGGGGAGTCCCGTCGTCAAGCCTTGCGGCCGCGACGTGGGCGTTTTTGGCGATATCGATTCCAATGTATTGCAAGGCTGATCTCCCTTCGCTCGGTTACGAGACATGAAGCGAAGGTTCTCCTCCCGTACCAACGGCACGCAGCCTCGTTGGAAATGCGACCCTTGCGGTCATCCAGCCTTATTCGCGTCAAACCGCTGGCCGGAGGCGCAATCCTTTCAGACAGAGCCGTGCTCTAGGACTAACACTGCGCCCTCCGCCCATGATGCGTCTTTTATCCCATATTCGATGTCTGAGGTAAAGAGACGCAGCCGCTGCGTTGGAAGCGGTGGGTGCCACACCCAAAAACAGTGGCAGAAAGAATATACGAGGACACATCATGACTGCATCAACTACCCCCACCATCGTCGAAGTAAGCCCGTTTTTGGTAGAGTTTGAATGGACTGGAGATCCCGGCAACTACTTCTTCGACTACAGAAGCGGCAGGATCCCCGTTGAGGTAAGTGTCTTTACATCAGGGATCTCTGACACCGACGGATTGAGTCTTTCCTTAAGCGATCCCTTCTACGAAGAGCTGTTCCTCGATTTCGAATTAGAGAAGGGCTTTCAAGAAAACCTCTTCTCATTCGTCATCAACCCTAACGGAGACTATCTCGGCGGCATTCCAAGCGAGCCAATCTCGATCATCGTTTCAGCGATTGGCGGAAATTCCCAAACGGTGCAGATGAACTTCATTGAACAGTAACTATCTGAGGGCCATACGAAAGTAAAGCCAAGGATCGCTGCAATTAATTAAGTAGGACAGCCCCGGCTTCCAAGAGAAGCCGGGGCTTTTATATGCATAAGTTATAAATATTCAATATAACTATTTAAAGCTTAAGCAAATGGCTCTGTTCTAAAACGCTCAGGGCACATGCATGAATCGTCAAGAGCTCTAATCCGCTCTGCTCTAAGTTAAAGTCCTTACTATCAA
>CANRPV010000097.1 GCA_947632575.1 uncultured Eggerthellaceae bacterium
CATGGACGTGCATGTGGTGCAGGTGCCGGAGCAGTCCAATGACACACTTGTGCCGGACGGCACCTTGCTGCCCGGTCACGTGTTTGGCATCGGCCGTGCGCTCGACGGCGACTATGCCATTTACAAACTGGAGAACAAGGCGGTGGCCGGCGACTTCAAGTTCGAAACCGAAGGCCTCGGGTCGAACAAACGCGTGAAGGACACGATGGAAGCGGCATTCCGATTCTTTGAAACGAATGCGGCACGCGTGGCTGCCGGCATGCGCGTTCATGAGAAGGATTTCCTTATGTTCTTCAACGATCTGCAGGGCAAGGGACTTTCGGAGGAAGTTTCGCTCGCCGAGTTCATTGGACTGTGCTCCGCGGCGTGCAATCGCCCGGTGACTGCTTCGACCGTGATTCCCGGCATTTTGCGTCTGTCCGGCACGATGGATGAGATACGCGGCCTTGAGGACATCATGCGCGTGGCCAAGAACGCCGGCGCGCGCAAGGTGCTGCTGCCCTTGGGTTGCATCAAGGACATCCAGGGCATCAGCCCTGAGCTGCTGAGCAGCGTGAGCCCTGACTTCTATCCCGATGGCGACGCTGTGGCAGCTGCCAAGAAGGCGCTTGATATCTAGGAGGGACGCTTGTGGATTCCGACGAGCTGAAAGAGGCAATGGCCGAGGCGGGCAAGGCGTTTGCCGATGGGCTCGCTGCCAACGAGGAAGCAAAGCGCGAACGCGTCGAGGCGTGTGCTATGGCTGAGCTGCGAAACGAAGCCCTGCACGCGACTCAGGAGGTGCTCGGGCGAGAGCGGCGTGCCAACCGCAATCGCGTTGTTTGGGCTGTGGCGAATTATTGTTCGCAGGAGCGCAAGGATGTGCTCGATAGCCTGAAGAACGACAAGCGGATGCCCCGTAGCATCAACTACCTCGAACGCTATAACGCGTTACTTGGCATGGACGATCGGTATGAAGTGCTTCGGAGGCTTGATCAGACGATCGCCAAGGCCGAGACGATACTTGACGAGGTAGACGAGATCGATGTGGACGCTGCGTTGTCTGAAGCAGCTGCCGAGTTTGCCGGGCGCGTATACAGGCTGAATGGGATAACCGTTGTTGAGGCTGAAGATCAAGTTGATGACGAGACGGGCATGCCGCCAAAGAATCCGATAACCAAAATGGCTGAATCTGACAAAGAATTCGATCAGGCGATAGAGGATGCCTTCTTGGATGCATTCGGCGCCATTTCCGAAGCCGAAGAACAGCAAGCGGTATTTGTTGCTGACCAAGACGAACGCGTTGAGAGGTTTATCGCACAGCTTGAGGAAGCGGTACTTGCTGCCGAGAAGGTTGCCAAGGAAGCGTCGTATGCGGGAGCGAAATCCGTCGCGGGCAATACCCTCATCATTCCCGAGTGCCCTGCATTCGACGACTCCGTGGTGTTGGAGGCGGAACTGGACGTCGATCAGGTGCGAGAACTCGCTGTCGAGGTGCGCAAGTCGTTCAAAACATTCAAACAGGTCGTGCAGGACAACGGCCTGTTCGCCGCTTTCTCGTCCGAAGGCACATTCGGCGCCTGTAGAGGTTGGCGCTTCGGCTACTGGTGGGATGACTTCCTTTACGACATGAGCGAATTCGAGGGTGATATTCCCGGGCGGGATCCTGCTCGCGACATCCCGAGCGACGTTGAGGAAGACGAGGGCGGAGACACCCTGGAGAAGAGCATCGAGCGCATGCGGGAGTTCAACAAGAGTCGCTATACGGGCATGCTCGATGACGAATTCGATGAGCATGTGGATGCCTTCTGGTACGGCTTCAAGAAGCTCATGGAGAACGTGAACGGTCTGTACCGAATGAACGCAAGCGCGTTCAACCAGTATTGCAACGAAGTGGCCGAGGCCGCCAAGCAGGCAGCGCAAGACATGGGCGCGTCGTCGATGGACGCACATCAGGTTGAAGAGTTTTGCAAAGAGGTCGACAAGAGAGCGAAGAAGGAGGCGTAAGCGAGTATGGCGAACTTTCATGAGAATAATCTGGTTATCGCTGCTGACGAGGAAAACATGTGTAAGGTTCTCACGCGGATAGCGGAAAACCTTGCCGCAAATAGTGAAGAGACTGGATTTTCCCTCGATCAAATCGAGGGAAAGACCACCACGGCTAAGCTCTATTACGTCATTGCTTCTTATATTGACGCATATTATTGGTGCGCTTTCGCCGGCGCTCCTATTGATCAAGAGGTGTTGGATGCTGGGTCAGAAGAATGGGGAGCAAACGAGTACCATCGGTCTCATTTAAATACAATTGCCGCCGCGTTAGGCAATGTTGCAACAAAACTATCAGATGCTGGGGGTCCGAGTGTAGGGGTTTCTTTTGCGCCCACTGGCCGGCCGATGAGTGAGACAGCATGCGTTCATCTCTCTTCATGTGGAAATAACTATGTGCTAAAGATTGACTATGCCACCGCATGGGAACCGAACAGCAAAGACATTGATTCATTTTTCATGGGTCTGCCGTCCGGTGATTACGGCGTTGCGTTCTATGATTCCGACGAGATTGATGAATACGAATCGATTAACGCCTTTTGCGGTTTGCATCATGGGCGCGCGAGCTTGCATTCAGTAGAAAAAAAAGTCGTAGATGAAATAATTAATAGCGCTCAACTACGCACTCTGGCAGACCACGCTTTCTACAATCCGGCCTCGCATATTGTCGATATCGCGTTATTGGCAGACAACATCGCCGTCCGAGAATGGTCTCAGCTTGACTGGGCAGACGACGATATCAACTGGTATAACCCAGACTACAACAGCCTTATCGCTATCGACAAGTTTATTGTCGAGACGATGGTGAGTTTCCCTTGGATCGTTGGGGTGACAGGCTCGGCCTATGAGGGTCGCGAGGCGAATGTTGAGATGCTTGTTCCCGGCGACAGGTTGAAGCTCGTCTCGGACTGGGAAACGCCGTACTTCAGCCCTGTTGGCATCGAAGTGTACACGGCGGATGGACGTCGAATCGGCAATCTTGACGGCAACTACGGCGAGATAATGTCTTTGCCGGATGAGATTCGAACGATCCTCGCCTGTATCCTTCCTCACATTCGCGCCTATGCCGAGACCGTCAAGCCTCTTTCTGTGAAGAGGAAGGGAAGCAGCCATTCGACGGTAACAGTGCGGCTTGAGGCGAACAACGATATGCTTTCGGGGATCTACGACGAGGTTCATAACCTCCTTGAGAAGTCTTTAAACGAGCGTGTGCTCACGTCAGATATGGAAGGGGCGCGATAGTCATGGTGAAGAGGATTGAGCCTGCGACGGACGCGCTCGCAGCGCGTGAACGCAAAGCGGTAGAGGACATACGAGCACTTTTCCCCGATGGCAATGTGAGTGGCCTCGATACAAAGGATAAATCGCTTGGGAAGAGGCTCTCTAAGCTTTATGTGGCGCTTGGATATGAATCCAGGAAGGACATGATCGAAGCTCTGGGTTTCACTCAGGTGCAGACGAATTTTGGTGGTCGGCCGGTTATGGTAGATCCCGAGGCTGTTCTTGCGGAGCTGCAGAGGCGATACGACGGTAAGCAAAAGCCCGACAAGGTAAGCCAGATTATAGCCGACAATCCCGATCTGAAGGGCAGTATCAAGACCCTTTCCAACAAGGCGAAGGAGTTATTCGGGCAGACGTTTGCGAAGGAGCTCGTCAAACGTGGCATACTGGACAGTCCGTCCATCGATCGCCTGTCGATAAGTGATGAAGACATCCGTGCCGCCGTCTTCCAGCTTGAGGAGAAGTACGCGCACGCGGACGAAAAGCCCAATTCTATGAAGGAGCTCAAAGAGCTTGAGCCGGAATATGCCGACATCATCGATGCGCTTGTTCCTGGCAGGAGCTCCAAGCTTTTCGGGGAGTCCGTTGCCGCCTACTTCAAGCGGATCGGGATTCTCAAGCGCATAGACGATGCGGAGATTCTCGCTGCAATCGATGCCCTTGCGGAACTGTTAAAGGATGTCAAAGAGGATGACAAGCCGAAATCGATCGATGAGTTGTGCTCTCGATATCCGGACTATTCGAATCTCATCATAATCGGGAAAAGGCGGCATGTGCTGACGAAGGGATCCTTGCAGGATCGGGGCATCGTCAGAGACAGAAAGAAGGATCCGGAGAAGGAGGCCGAACGTCAGAGGCTGCTGGGGCGAAAGCTTTGTGTGAGGAATGCAACGCCCGACGATCTTGCCCTTATGTATGCAGGGAACGGTGGGTCGATGCTTATCCTTCCCGACGATGATCGGGGGTACCTGAGATCTGGGGTGATCGGTCTCGACATCTTGGCTGGCTGCGAGTTGCGCGAGACGACGTTTCTGTCGTTTGAAGCAGAGAATCTTGAGGTGGGGGATGCGCTCTCCATCTACTATCCAACAAGCGATCGAACAAGCGATGATTGGTGGTTCGATAAGTTCAAAGTCAAAAACGGGGAAGAAGCAATCGTGAGTATAAGACGACCTCACGAGGGCGATTTCCTCTATTGTCAGCCCTTCGCAACGACGTCAAAGCTCGAAACGTATGCGGGAACTACCGTCGATTGCATAGAAAAGGCAGGGGACAGGTCAATCGTGCGGATCAGGCACCGTTTCCTCTGTCCGATTACAAACGAGACGATGCTGTATGCGCTCTACCACATGGGTGCGATCACTGAGGCGGAGCTGCTGGGTGACAACTCGTGGCGCGACAGGCTCAACGCGATGCCGAGCCTGCATGACATAATTAGCGCAAAGCAGGTTGAAAGAGACGGCTCTGCTGAGATGCCGGTTGAGCGCGGTGGCTCCGACGAAAGACCTGCAGAGGATGACGTGATCCTTGTCGGTCACAACGGGATCGACGAGACGTCGATAAAGGCAGACGAAGAGGCAGAGAAGGCAGCTCAGGACGATGAGTCGGCATTCCTTATCGAGATCCACAGGCAATTCGACAAGAACGGAATTCCGGTCACAGTCGAATACGATGCATGTAGAGCGATCATCGAGATAAGAAGCGAGATTGATGGTCGTCCTCGCATAGCCCCTGCGAAGGCTATCAATGATAGGCGCAGAGGAGGCGAATGGGCGATCCTTGACTACGTCGAAACGGTTGGGGTGAAACCAGAATGCCTTACGAGCAAGAATGCTTCCGAAAAGATCCTCAATGACTTTCTCAAGGCGGCAAAGTTCGTCACATCGGATATCGCGCTGGAATCAATTGTGGCCGCCGCGCCCGTCAAGAAGGACGGTCACCTCGCGGCGAATAGGAATGCGTTGGAGATCACCATGGATGGCGTGTTCGAAGATGCGACTACATGGAAGCTGATCGGCAAGACGGATAAGAATGACGGCATCGAAATCTACCTTAAGAGATCAAAGGTGGATTCTCATATCACTGCCTTCGGCGGCAACACTGCGGAATACCTTAAGCAGAACAGCATAGGTGTTAAATTGCTTGGGCTTAAGTAGACCGAGAACAACGGGAAGATTTTGATGCGCCAAAGCTTAAGAAAGCTTCACACGTCCCATATATGGTGCATATTCGATTAAGGCAGTAAGGAAAAATTATTATATGCCCCATAAGGCGAATTAAACGATTATGAGTTTTCAGTCCTGTAACGAAGTAAGGAGAAAGATGATGTCAAATCAGGCCTTGGGATCGTACGTGGATTTTCCGACACTCATCGTATCCCTCATGTCCGGCGATTGGTTGTTCTTCAATCCTGGTGAAATCACCTG
>CANRPV010000098.1 GCA_947632575.1 uncultured Eggerthellaceae bacterium
TACGTGGATTTTCCGACACTCATCGTATCCCTCATGTCCGGCGATTGGTTGTTCTTCAATCCTGGTGAAATCACCTGGGATAGCAAGCATCACTCAATAGTCGGAATCCAGGCAAATGCCATGAAAGTCAACGACCTTATGGATTATGTCAACTCCGTGGTCGGTGATTTTGACGATGTCAACGAGGTGGTCAATTACTTCGTGGGTTTTCTGAATGAAGCCGAAAAGGATGAAGGACTCATTGTTCCTAGAAGCTCTATTGCTCCCGGAGTAGCCCAAGCATTGCCCGAAGGGGATATGACGGGAATAACCTTTGCGAACCTTGCCGCTTGCGGATCAGCGTTTTCGATACAAATGACAAAGCCGGATAGCTACATCGTTTTCTTTGATACACGGCTTTCAGCAGGCATTCCACAATTCTTCAATCTTATGGCTCGTTTGATCTGGGATTTTAGGCAGTTACTCGGATCGCTTATGGGAAAGCCGTTCGAAGTTACATTTATGGCTACGAGAAATATTGATGCAGATGAATATTTGGGCAATGTAGATGCCTGGGTTAACGGTGCGCAGAACAACCCCAATACTATGAAGGTCAGCGAGCAGCCAGTCGTGGATATTGGTGCAGCAACCAGTTTGGATGGTGCCGGCGAAATTGCGGAAAGCGCCATTGATGAAAACTTATCCGATGTCGATGATTCTTCCTCTGAAGAATCTGAAGGATTGGTAAGTGTTGAGCTTCTGCGCGCTATCCTTGCGATTCAGCAGTTAATGGGAAAGGAATTTCCCCAGGATGTTCTCGATGATCTTGATCGCGCTGAAGCCGGAGATGAGAGCGTTGATCTTTTAGCGCTAATGAACCGCATAAACGATCTTTCCGGAGAAGCTCAAGTAGTCGACCTATCTAATGTCAGCTTTACGCAAGGCCTTACAGCTAAAGGGCGCCGTTTTTCCATAAGCGTTCCTGATGGATGGACGGTCATTGAAAACTACGAAGAAACGAGTCCGTTCGGTACCATAACACGCCCGTTCATTGCTTTCCAGGAATCTGATAAGGACAACTCGGATATTGAGCTGAGCGACAGAATCATATACGGCGTCCAAGACGCTGATGCTTCCATGGATGACATCATGAGGCAAATAGGTACGTATGATTTCAAGTGGATACAAATGTATTCGGTGTCATACAAGCAAGGTAGCAGTGGGAATGTCTTCAGCTTAAAGCCTGCAACTATCTGGAGTGAAGAAGTTGACGCGGTCAATACGCGTTGTTTTGTCACGCAGACCGAAATGATTGCGGGCGCTGAGTTCTATGTATGGCCTTATGCATTGGATCATATGGATTACCTTCGTTTTTCCTTCAGCAATATTGATGAGGAAGAATTCGAAACAGCACGTGAGCTTGTTAAGGTGATCGCTCAATCGGTTGAGCTTGATAATATTATTGTTCCCCAATGCGAGCAGCTTTTGATGAAGGCATCGAAAATCAAGATCTCCTCTCATGATTTTGACGAGATGGTCGATATGTTTTTGAAGATCTATTCTTCGATGCGCCAGATGATTTTCAATGCTTCGGTAAATAGATATTGCAAAAATGGGATAGTTCGTTCAGACGAAGAAGGCTTACTTGCAGGGTCAAAGGGTTTGGTCGAGTTGGTCAACCGAGCTGTGTTAATGCTCAATAAACTTCTCGACACATATGAAATTCAGGCGAGTAGAGGAGCAGCTTCAAAGGATCTTGAGCAGTACCGCAACAAACTTATGTATTTCTACAAGACTGCAGTCTCTTTAGAATCAGCATTTAGCGGTGACATGGCTAAGAAGGCGAAAAATCTGGGGATATTGAAACCAACTGAAGAAGTTGAGAGTGTGCGTAAACGCCTTGAAAAGGTTACAGGCAATGCGATAGGTTTGTCCAAGTAAATCGTGTATCCTTCGCTGGCGATCTTCAAAAGACGTATTAAGGAATGGATTTGGAAGGCTGCCTATGGCTACGATAGATGTTGATAAGCTGCGCGATTACCTGAGGGATTATTGCGGGACGGCAATGTTCAACGGATTTCCGGCGGCGTTTTTAGATGTGGTGGATATCGATTCCATGGATGGAGTGGAGCTTTGCCGAAAGGCGGAAGATATGGGAATCGATCTCAATCGTTTTGTTGTTGGTGAAAGCTAAAAGGACATCAATCACGGCCCTTATCAGTTTGACGGTGATGCGAAGATGGGCATGAGCTTTCGGATGTCATATAACGACATAATCTCTCGCCGATCAAACGTCATTTTGATAGTGGTCTTTTCCTATCTCTTTGCGCTTTCTTGGACGATACCTCTCTTCGTCGATAGCACGCCTGCTTCGGCATTCGTAGTCGCACTTATCTTTGTGGTTCCCCTTGCGTTTCTTGCCTCTTTGTTGATCGCGGTTATAAAAACGTTGCGGCAAGAACTGTCACCTTCAAGCCAAAAACTATCGCTCAAAATATTTGTGGCGGTACTCATTTCGCTTTTAGTCTGTTGGGGGATTACGTTTCTTGTTATGTATCCCGGGATTTGCACGAACGACTCGACCGACATACTGAAGATGATCTGGGGAATGCCATTTGAATCAGACCATTTCCGCTATGACGGACTGAACAACCATCATCCGGCGTTTTATGTCTTTCTTGTCTATCTCGCTTTGCAATTAGGCTCTTTGCTTGGACTGAGCCAGGCTATGTCGGTTGGCCTGGTAAGCCTTTTGCACATGATCACGCTGGCTTTATGCTGTGCATATTTCACCTCAAGGATCCACGCTCTTCTGGGTTCTCGAATAATGCTTGCCCTTTGCTGGCTGTTTTTCTTCTTCAATCCCTTAATTGCTCAATATTCCGTGACGGTTTGGAAAGATATCGTCTTTTCGGGTATTTTCCTGGTCTTTCTTGTTGAGCTGTTCGTGCTAGTGCTGATGAAGGAGCAGTTTTTCAGCAGTAAGCTCGATCCCGTCGTCTTTACTACTGCCTCCATCATGTGCGTTCTTTTACGGAGTAACGCTCTTCCTGCGATCGGGGTCGCCTTCATAGTGGCTCTTTGTGTTTGCAAGCCAGTTCGGAAACAACTCGCTAAGGTTGCGGGCATTGTTGCTCTTGTCTGCGTGGTGGTGCTTGGTCCGCTCTATGCGATCATCGGCATTCAGCCAGGTCATTTTGTAGAAGGGGTGAGCATTCCGCTGCAGCAGGTATCTCGTGTGCTTGCTGAGGAATCGGACAATATAAATGATGAGCCGGAAAACGCAAACAACAACGCAGATCTCGTGAACGATGACGCGGATCTCGGAAATAGCGACTCGGATTTTGGAAATGATGGCTCGGATCTCGGAAATAGTAATTCAAGGCTCATAAACGATGAGCAGGAGCGCTTTTTCGATGAGCTACTTCCGATAGAGCTCTATGGACAAAACTACAACCCTGCTATGGTTGACAACATCAAGTTTCTTCCCGATTTCGACGATGACTTCCTTGAAGCTCATAAAGGCACTTTCTTTCTGTATTGGTGGCAATTGGGTCTGCAAAACCCAGATATTTATGCACGGGCTTGGTGCGATCAGACGAAACCTTTCTGGAATGCCGCCAGCACCACCTGGTATGTTGCGCCCCCTGGTTACTCGCTTGCAGATGGGGAGGAGAAGGTGTCGAGAAACCTGATCTACGGGCTCATTGACTACGAGGATCTGTCTGTGATTTTGCAGCTTGCTTTGGAAATGGGTCAGACTCTATATAACATGGCTTGGCTTGCCTGGTTCGTTCTTTTTAGCTGTCTTGCCCTCTTTTGTCTTGGAGAAAAGAAATATCTCATATGTATGGCTCCGTTGGTTGTTTGGTGGATAACGCTTCTGATTGCCGCTCCGGCGACGGATTTTCGATATATGTTTCCCGTACATTTAGCAGTTCCATTTGTGGTGAGCCTTCTGTTCTTCTTCGCAGGAAAAGGCGACAACCAATCCTCATTGCAAAAGCCTGTCAAAGATGATGAGCGTGTCGCTTAGCGCAATCGTCTAAGCGATGTCGTAGGTGACCCATCTTTGAGACACTTGCACTTAAGCAAGCTGGTAATCTTCCTTTCAAAGAGATGATCGAGAAAGGAAGAGTGATGAGTGAGCGATCAAGGTACATGGCGGATTTTAATCTCGCAGGCATGCGCTATTGGGATGGCGCGCTGGTCCTCAGTGAGCTCAAGCCTGGGGTTGAGCTTCAGTTGGTGGCTGAGCCCGATAATCCGGTAGATGCTGATGCGGTGGCGATTTATTACAGTGATAAAAAAATCGGTTATGTGCCGCAAGCCTTAAATGAGCTTCCGGCGCAGTTGATTCATTTCGGCCACGGGGACATTCTCGAATGCCGTGTGCTTAAGGTGGCGCCTGAGGAAGATATTTGGAATCAAGTGCATATCGGGCTTTATATGAAAGGCGATGCGAAACGCTAACATGTCCTCATGCAAGCGTTGGCATGTCCTCATCATGCAGTAATGTGTCCACGTCATGCAGCAACATGCCCTCATCATGCAGTAATATGACCTCACGGCGGAAAGGCCTCTCTTTGGTTCTCCCGAGGTTAAAGAGGTTGAAACCATGGAAAACGGATTACTGCGATCGATGGTCTATGGGGCAGCCATTGGCGATGCCCTTGGCGTACCATTCGAATCTCAAGCTCGAGGGAGCTTTTATTGCAGTGGGATGATCGCCGGTGGCTCACATCGCAAGCCTAAGGGGACGTTTTCCGATGACACCTCTTTGCTTCTAGCCACTTGTGACAGTATCCGTGCAACCGGAAAGATCGACCCGCATGATATGTGTGAGCGTTTCTGCCAGTGGCTTTACGAGGGAAAATATACCGCCGACGGAAAAGCGTTTGGCATGGGAGGAACTACGGTTACCGCCCTTGACCAGGGCTATGGCTGTACCGATGAAAAATGTAATGGCAACGGATCCCTGATGCGTATTGCGCCACTTGCACTCACCGATGCGAGCGATGATCAAATTCGGGAAGTTTCCGCTATTACTCACGGACATCGTTTCAGCCAAGAAGCCTGTGTGGCGTTTGTGGGGATTATTCGGGACGTGCTTTCAGGATTTTCCCTGTCCGAGGCGATCGTGGCTCATATTCCCGATGATCCACAGTTCGCGTTTATGAAGTCTGTCGAATCATGGGATCGCGATGAGGTCTCATCGAGGGCATGTGTGCTGGCTACGCTCGATGCATCCCTTTGGTGTGTTCTTAAGACCAACACGTACGCCGACCGTGTGTTGACCGCTGTTAACCTAGGTGGTGATACCGACACTACCGCTTGCGTTGCTGGCGCCTTAGCCGGTGTGATCTATGGTTACGATACGTTTCCCCAGGAATGGATAAAAGATCTTCGGGCAAAAGACGTTATTGATGCCTGCTTGTTCTAAGGAGGACTTGATCAATTTGATTCTTGATGTGGCAGATGTTGTCAAGCTGGAAAAGTCTATCGCCTCGCAGGGTACTTCGCTTGCTACCTTGATGGACCGAGCAGGAACTGCCTTAGCTGAAGCCATAATCGATCATTTCTCTTCCTTGGGCGTAGCTGTTCAAGAGAAGGCAGATGTAGAGGCCGCTGAGGCAGCATATGGGGAAGCAGATGAGGGAGTAAATGATAAGGCGAGCAATGAGGCAGATGAAGACCCCGCTGATAAAGCGGGCGAGGCAGCAGGTGATAATCCTCTCCACTCC
>CANRPV010000099.1 GCA_947632575.1 uncultured Eggerthellaceae bacterium
CTTGGCCATCTTCGTCGGTCTCCCGGAAGATGTAGTCGCCTTTTGAACCTTGGGAGGCGTCGTTGTCCTTTTCAAAGTAGGCGTGAGGAAATGCGCTCGCGCGGATGCGATTGAATTCCACTTCACAGTGCTGCTCAAGACTTTCGCCGAGCATCTTCGTGGATAGCTTAAGCTTCATGTCCTTGAGCCGCTGTATTTCCTCATCCTTGTAACGCAAGAGTTCATCGCTCATGCGTTTTTGCTCAGCTATCTGAGCTTGGAGTTCGTTGAGCTTACGGTGGCTTTCAGCATCCTTGAGCTTGATATCGGCGCTGAGGCGTTGGTTTTCCTTTTCCAGCTCGCTTTGAGTCTTGAGAATGGCGAGATTCTTTTCCTGCTGGAAGTTTTGACGCTGACTTTCGAGCTTTTGCTCGAGCTCGGCGATGCGGCTGTCCTTTTGACCAAGGGCTTTTTGATAGGAGTTTTCTGTTTGAGAGACAGCCAGGTCAACTGCCGTTTTCTTCTCAGCGTTGAGAAGCGCTTCGCGCTCTGAGATCTCTTTTTTAAATTCCTTGTCACGCACTTGCTTTAAAAGTTCTGAGTAGCCTGTTTCATCCACTTTGAATACTTGGCCACAATGAGGGCATTTGATCTCGTTCATGCAATCCTCCTCATGAGAGTCTCTTGCGTAAGTCTAGTATCAATGAGCTTGCTGGAAGACCCAAAACTATCTCAGGCAGTGAATTTTCTTTTGTCTCCATTGCAAGAGCGCTTCGCTTGGTCTAGATTTAAGAAAAAGCCAAAGTATCGTCAAGTTATTCATGCATTCGAAACGCGGTCAGCATGCGCATTTTTGGTTATCTGTTTAAGCATAAGCTCGCTTTGTCGCTGGTAATCGCCTGCCTCATCGTGCAGGCTTTTACCGATCTCGAATTACCGCTTCTCACTTCACAAATCGTCGATGTGGGAATTCAGCAGGCGGGTGTGGAGCACGTCGCCGTCGATGAGATGAGTGCTCAGAGCTTCGAGAATATCCTCGAGATGGTTCCCGAGGATGATCGATCGCTGCTTCAGTCGTCTTATGCGAAGACAGAAGAGGGAAATTATCGACTCACCGATGAGGGCAAAGCGCACGTCGGTGAACTGGATTCTCTGTTGGCTTTTCCCTTGGCGGCCATCCATGATCGCTACCGCCCTTCGGAAGGAAGCTGGCCTGCGCTCATCGCGGATTATAAAGAGGGTGCTTTGAGCCGAGAACACCTGATGGAGCTCATCGATCAGGCACGATCCGAAGCCGAAAGCCAGGGGGAGGATCTCGTGCTCCAACAGGGAATAGCGGCGGCCCGTGCGGAGTATGAGGATCTCGGCTACAACATGACCGATATGCAGATCGGTTTTCTGCTGCGTGTCGGCCTCATGATGTTGGGCTTTGCGGCACTTGGCATGGTTATGGCAATCATGGCAAGCCTGGTGGCCTCTCGCACAGGCGCCTCCATAGGATTCGACCTCAGGAATCGACTGTTTAGCCGGGTGGTTTCCTTTGGCGACAAGGAAATTAATCACTTCTCGGCCGCATCCCTTATCACCCGTGGCACAAACGACATACAACTCATTCAAAACGTATCGATCATGCTCATGAGAATGGTGCTGTATGCACCGATTCTCGCCGTGGGAGGCGTTGTCATGGTCATGGTCACCAATGCCTCGATGGGTTGGATCATCGTCGTTGCCATCATCGCGGTCTTCATCATAATCATGGTGGTTTTCAAGGTCGTTATGCCGAAGTTCCGCATCATGCAAAAGCTCATCGATCGAGTGAACCTGGTAGCGCGAGAGGCGCTGACCGGAGTTGCGGTCATCAGGGCGTTTGGCCATGAGGCCTATGAGGAAAAACGTTTCGATACGGCCTCCACGGAGCTTCTTTCGACCCAGTTGTTCACCAATAGGGTCATGACGTTTTTGATGCCCTCTTTGATGCTGGTGATGAATTGCACATCCGCATGCATCATCTGGATCGGAAGTCAGTACGTGGATTTTGGCATGATCCAAACGGGTGATCTGATCGCCTTTATCACCTATTCGATGGTCATCATCATGGGATTTCTGATGCTTGGCATGATCTCAATCATGCTGCCACGGGCCGATGTGGCTGCTGAGCGTGTCAACCAGGTGATCGAATGCGAGCCGGTCATTCAAGATCCCGCTGAGTCTGAAGTGCAATCTCTTCCTCTCCGCGAGGGGCTCGAGATCGCGTTTCATGACGTGAGCTTCAGCTACGATGATTCAGATGAGAAGATACTTGAATCGGTGAGCTTCACGGCACACCCGGGGGAGACCTTGGCGATTATCGGATCCACCGGTTCTGGGAAAACAACATTGCTGAAGTTGATCGAGCGCTTCTACGACGTCAGCTCAGGATCCATTACGCTCAATGGCGTAGACGTGCGCGACCTTCCTCAAAAAACCTTACGTTCCCAGTTTGGATACATTCCTCAAAAGGCGTTCCTGTTTAGCGGCACCATCTATTCCAACGTGTCCTACGCTGATCCTTTTATGGATGAGGAGCGGGTGGAAAAAGCCCTCTCAATCGCTCAGGCGCTGGATTTCGTAAACGATCGAGAGGATGGCGCCGATTCAGCTATCGCCCAGGGGGGCACGAACGTCTCAGGAGGTCAGAGACAGCGACTGTCCATCGCTCGCGCGTTGGCATCGGATGCGAAAGCCTATCTGTTTGACGACTCGTTTTCGGCCTTGGACTATAAAACCGACGCGCGTTTGCGTCAGGAGCTCGATCGCAACCTCGCCGGCGCCACAAAGATCATCGTCGCTCAACGGATAGCCACGATCATGGGGGCCGATCAGATCGTGGTGTTGGAAGACGGGCGGGTCGTGGGCTGTGGCACCCATGAAGAGCTTCTTGACTCTTGCGAGGAATACCGCGAGATCGCACTGTCTCAACTTTCCGCTGAGGAACTTCAGGGGGTGGGTCGCGATGACGCTTAAGCGCGCTACCCCCGAACGCTTAAAAGAGATCTGGGCAGAGGCCGATTCAGCCATCGCCGACTGGCAAGCAGCGCGCAACCAAGGGCGTCGTCGCGGTCCCGCAGGTCGTGGTCCACGCCGGATGATGCCTGGAGAGAAGCCTAAGAACTTCAAGGCGACCTTGCATAAGACCATCGAGTTCATGAAGCCGTTCCGCATCCATCTGATCGCGGTGATCATCTTTGCCATCGGCTCAACCTTGTTCAATATCGTGGGCCCCCGTGTTCTTTCCGGGGCAACCACCGTGCTTTTCGACGGGGCGGTAGCGAAGGTTAATGGTACGGGCGGTATCGACTTCGCGCGTATCGGACAAATACTGCTGATCACGGTCGGTATTTATATCGCTTCATCCCTTTGTTCCTTTATTCAGGGATGGAACATGACCACCTTGTCACAGAAGACCTGCTATAACCTGCGTAATGCCATCGATCAGAAGATCAATCGCATGCCTTTCAAGCACTTTGACAGCGCCTCCACCGGTGATACGCTCTCGCGTATCACTAACGACGTGGATACGCTCGGTCAAAGCCTTAATCAGGGTGTGACGCAGCTCATCACCTCGATCACGACGATCATCGGCGTCTTGGTCATGATGCTGTCCATCAACTGGATCATGACTTTAATAACGCTGATCATGGTGCCCATTTCCCTTGTTCTCGTGGTCATCGTGGTACGTCACTCTCAGAAGTACTTCGTCCGCCAGCAGCGCCTGCTCGGTGTGATCAATGCGCGTGTGGAGGAGACCTTCTCAGGACATGTGGTGGTGAAGGCTTTCGGCAAGGAGAATGAGACGATCGAGGCTTTCTCCGCAGAGAACAATCAACTTTTCGATTCGGCTTGGAAGGCCCAGTTCTTATCAGGACTCATGCCTCCCATTATGAATTTCGTTGGAAACCTCGGGTATGTCGCCATAGCCATATCGGGATCGTTTTTTGCCGTAGCCGGTCTTATCACGGTAGGTGACATTCAGGCGTTCATTCAATATGTTCGCAATTTCACCCAACCCATAACCCAACTGGCCCAGGTGGGAAATGTCTTGCAGCAGATGGCTGCGGCGGCTGAGCGCATCTTCGAGCTTCTCGATGAGCCAGAAGTTGAGCCGGAGGCCGCGATGGAGCTGCCTCAAGATCTTGACGGTTCCGTGAACTTTGACCATGTGAAGTTTGGCTACGATCCTGAAAAGCCTGTCATCAGGGACTTCTCCGCTACTGTCAAGGATGGCCAGACTGTCGCCATCGTCGGTCCAACCGGTGCTGGAAAGACGACCATGGTAAAGCTGCTGATGCGCTTTTACGAGGTGGACGGTGGCTCCATTGCCATTGGAGGTCATAATTCGCGCGAGTTCTCCCGCGAATCGGTACGCGGTCTTTTCGCGATGGTGCTTCAAGACGCTTGGCTCTTCAGTGGAACGATCAAGGAAAACATACGCTATGGCAAACTAGACGCCACGGATGAGGACATCATTGACGCGGCTAAGCGTGCTCGGGCTCATCGATTCATCCAGGGGCTGCCCGGAGCCTATGATTTTAAGATCAATGAGGACGCCACTAACCTCAGCCAAGGACAACGCCAATTGATAACCATCGCGCGGGCGTTTTTGGCGGATCGTCGCATGCTGATTTTGGATGAAGCGACCTCTTCGGTGGATACCCGTACGGAAAGTCGCATTCAGCGAGCCATGGATAACCTCATGGCCGGACGTACCTCCTTTGTCATTGCGCATCGGCTCTCGACGATCAAAGCGGCCGACTTGATTTTGGTCATGGACCATGGCGATGTGATCGAACAAGGCTCTCATGAGGAGCTTCTCGCTCTTGGAGGTTTTTACGCGGACTTGTATAATTCTCAATTTGTAGACTGCATTGATGAGATTGAGGATGACGCTGCACCATGGCCCTTGAGAGGAACGGCTACATAACCATTCCCGAAGACAATGTTCCTAAGGTGATAGAAGGGGAGTTGTCGACGGATAATAAATCCAAGGTTACCGTGGCCGTCTTCGATTTTGACGGGACCAGCATTCAGGGAAATTCGCCCGTCATTTTGGTTCGATATCTTGCCTTGCGTGGCATGTTGCGAAAATCCGTGGTGATGCAGATTTTGCTTTGGGGCGGTGCCTATAAAGTTCGCCTTCCTCAAAATGAGAGCTGGGTTCGCCAGAAAGTCTTTACCGCCTTTAAAGGGCGTTCGGTAAAAAGCGTCAACGAATTTCTCCAAAACTTCTATCACGAACGCATTAAGCCGCGTTTTCGTCCTCAAGCTGAGGCTGAGATGATGGCTCATGCCGCAGAAGGCCATGTGGTGATTTGGGTCTCCGCCTCCTTTGAGCCTATCATTTTAGAGGCCATGCGTGACCATCCTTACGTGAGCTATCAGATCTCGACACGCATGGAGATCCACGACGGCTATTACACGAACAAGGTGGAGGGCCTTCC
>CANRPV010000100.1 GCA_947632575.1 uncultured Eggerthellaceae bacterium
AAAAGAGAGACAGGTTTATGAGCAGAAACGAAGATGCGCACCTTTTGATCGTCAAAGGTTTGAAGGTTTGCGATAGATCGCACGTCAGCGAGATGATCCATGGCGATTTTATCCATTGCGGCATAGGCCGAATAGTAGCGCTTTTTAGGCTCCGCAAGTTCATGGGCAAGCTTCATCCATTGGATAGCAGGAGCATCAGCTGATGGGACCAAGCTTTGATTCCAAGCGTCATAGGCCTCGTCACGCACGAATCTCATAAGTTCAAAGGCAATCTCATTGGGTCCAAAAATAAGCGCGAGATCCCGTGCGCACTGAAGCTTTTGAGAGTCATCTATACGCTCATGCCACTCATTAGCCATAGATTCCAGCAATTTATACTCGAATCCCTCGGCATAGCGCTTAAGTTCAAGCTCAGGATGGGATGTGCTGTAGGCATAGGTGGCGTCGATGATCGCCTTGTAACATTTGGCCGATTTGAGAAAATCTGACGCATCCAACACTCTCGCACTGGTAACCCCTCGCCCAAGATAATAGCGATAGGCGACGACATCGTTTTGAGTGGCTTCCTCCTCAAGCATGCTTGCGACAACGAAGTACTCGTAACCATCTTCAGCGCGGCTCAATCTTTCATGGCTCATGGTTGAAAAAGCGGTTTTAAGAAGATCGGTCCTGATGACTCGCTGGGTCATTCTCCAATCGCGAAGATAGCCCTTATCTTTGGCGAAAACGCTCGCGAGAATCTCCGGCTGCAAGTAAGTACCATCCGAGCAATTAGCTCCCTCTTGGAAAAGCTGGGCGGTTCTCTCCGCTGTGCCCTCGCAGGCGATTACCTCAAGACCGATATGGAGACTTTCGACAGGGTTTTCGGACAGATAGCGATAGAGCCGCTTTAACGATTTGGGATTGTATTCATCGTCGCCGTCGAGAAACAACGTATACGTGCCTTGCGCCTTGAGCACCCCATCGTAGCGGGCCAGATGCAAACCCGCGTTTTTCTTCGTGATAACTCTGAAACGAGCATCCTTCTGGGCAAATTCATCGGCAATAGCCCCGCTTTGATCCGTGGAACCATCATTGACGATGATAGCTTCCCAGTCGTCGAAGTTCTGGGTGCGAACGCTTTCCAGACAATTCGCCAAGTATTTATCCACGTTATAGGTGGGAATGATGATTGAGAAAAAAGGCATGTTCTACCTTTCAGGCGATGATGTTACGTTTTGACAAGCATAGAGGAAGTTTTGGCCTTTGAGTCCAGATTGACAAAAATTGGGTTTTTTTGCAAAAGGCCGTTCCCTTTTCTAATATTCCCTAATATTAGAAAATGTATATCAAGGTATATCAAGCAAGGTTTCGTTCATCCGAAACCCAAAGGCGGCCAAGCGAAATCCGCTGGCCTAACTTGCGCAGGGGGGTATTTTGGCGGGTTCTGTCTCGCAATCAAGCTTCAAACGGAACTGGTTTACCATTTCTTCCCTGGTAACTAAGGACTTCAAGCTTAAATATCGCAGAAGTATTTTGGGCGTGCTCTGGTCAGTGCTCAATCCCCTTCTCATGATGACCGTCCTTACCGCAGTCTTTAGCGCCTTCTTCCGCTTTGACATCGAGAATTATCCGGTATACCTCATCTTGGGCAACACCATCTTCTCCCTCATGTCGGATTCCACCAACACGGCCATGATGTCCATCATTGAATCGTCTTCCCTCATCAAGAAGATTCGCATCAACAAGATAATCTTTCCCGTTGAGAAAGTGCTATTTCAGCTGGTCAATTTCACCATATCGCTTATTGCTGTCGTGATTGTCATGGCGGTGCTGCGCATCACCCCGACGCTCAATCTTTTGTTTTTACCGCTTTTGTTGGTCTATGTCACAGCTTTTAGCCTTGGCATTGGTCTGGTTCTTTCGGCTTTGGCCGTGTTTTTCCGCGACATCATCCATCTTTGGAGCGTGGTCATTCTTGCTTGGACCTATGCGACTCCCCTGTTCTATCCCGAAAGCATCCTGCCTCCTTGGATGATGGTAGTTGAGCAGTTCAATCCGATGTATCACTACGTTCACTACTTCCGGGATATCGCACTCTGGGGAAACACTCCAGGATTGACGGAAAATCTCATCTGTCTCGGCATGGCGGTGGTAAGCCTGATCATCGGGCTTCTTGTGTTCCGTGCGACCCAAAAGAAATTCATACTCTACGTTTAGGTAGCTGCCGTGCAAGAGACGCTCAACACACCGCTCAAATACGTTGATTTTGACTCAGTGGATCTAGCCGCCGAGGAAGAATCGGCCGAGGCCATGGTATCTATCAACCACGTGAGCATGGTCTTTAACATGGCAAGCCAAAAGCTCAATAGCCTTAAAGAGTATTTCCTCGCGCTTGCCCATCGTGAATTGATGTTCAAAGAGTTCTACGCCCTCGATGACGTCTCGTTTCAGGTAAATCGCGGGGATGTTTTCGGTATTCTCGGTACGAACGGCTCCGGCAAATCGACGATGCTCAAGATCATCGCCGGTGTGCTTGAGCCCAGCAAGGGCAGCGTAAGCATTAACGGCAACATCGCTCCTTTGATCGAGCTGGGCGCCGGTTTCGATCATGAGCTTACCGCCCGCGAAAATATCTACCTCAACGGCGCGCTCCTTGGCTATTCGAAGAGCTTTATCGAAACCCATTTCGATGACATCGTGGATTTCGCCGAGATACGCGACTTCTTAGACATGCCCCTGAAGAACTACTCGTCGGGCATGGTGGCCCGAATCGCCTTTGCCATCGCCACTGTCATTGTTCCTGACATCTTGATCGTCGACGAGGTGCTTTCAGTCGGCGACTTCATGTTCCAGCAAAAGTGCGAGCAAAGGATTCAATCGCTTATTGAGAATCACCATACGACGGTTCTCATCGTCTCTCATAGCAATGATCAGATCGAGCGTCTTTGCAACAAGGCCATCTGGATCGAAAAGGGCAAGACTCGCATGATCGGGCCAGCTCACGATGTCTGCCAAGCCTATCGAGCGCTCGGCGGACACCGCGGAAATGCCGAGTCGGAGTCTAAGGTTTTTGAGACTCTCTTCAAAAACAGCAACTTCCCTGCTAAAGCCATACATGAGATCGCGGACAAAGACCAATACCTCGCCTCAATACGCGCAGCTCAAAAGGCCTCTGAGATCATGACTTCGGATGTATTGGTCATCGCCGCCGGCAACAACTGCAACTCTCAGGTCATGGCGGGAAGCCTTGCCGGTATGCTGAAAGCGTTCGTCTTGCTCGCGCCTACCGACGAGTTTCCACTCGTGTTGGCATCGACGATTCAGCAGTTAAAGCCTAAAAAGGTGGTCGCCCTTGAGTGGAACCACGAATTCATCTACCCCTTGGCTCAAACCTTACAAAGCTCCTCTGAGACCATAGAGCAGGTCGATCTCATATCCGAAGAGGATATCGGCGTCTTGTCCGAGAAGGCCTTCGCCTATGCTTGCGATGTTTTGCCCGAGAGACCTCAGGATCTCGCCCTTGTGACGAGCGAGCGTTTCGTGCCTTCTCTCATCTCGGCGGCGGGGCTCATCTATGGTCAGAGCATTCCCGTGCTCTACACCGACAACACGGCCAAAAAGAGTCTTGAGCTACTCAAACGCGCAGACGAGTTGGGCTATCACCATATAGTGACCATGAACTACGACGCTGGTCAGAGGCAGGAACTGGAAAGCGCGTTAGCTTCCCTCTTAAAAGATACGGGATCGAAAGATACGGGAACGAAAGATAAAGACACCGGACCGAACGACACGAGTTCAGGTGATGCCGGATCAGGTGTTACCGACTTGGTAGATACCGGATCAGGAGATACCGACAAACGTGGCCTTAACGCGACGGTAAGCGACTTTTCAAGGCTTTCTCCTCACTCCTTTGAGAAAGCCTTGACCGAGCTGCTTCCAAGCCAAGACTTCGGTTTGGATACTTATCCCTGCTTCGTGGCATCCCAGCGCTCTTCAGCCGAAATCTGGGCTGCAGCGCCTCTTTGCGCCGCGCAGGGCAGTTTTATCCTTCCGCTTGATCAAGACGATATGGACGACATGGCAGAGGCTCTAGCTGAGCTTGAGAAGCGCAAGCCGCACATCAAAAGCCTCATATATGTTGGCCGCCACGGAAGTTTTGATTCCATCAGCAAAGACTTGCTCGCAAAGGCTTTGTCGGACAGTAGCTTATCCTAATTTATTCAAGCGCGCTTGGCTGTCGATACCAAGATAGTGAAGCAAAAGCGCTGACTTATAGCGCTTGTCGGTCTGACGAGCTAACTCCGGATAGGAGTCCCTCAAAAACCGCCGGAACGCTTGAGCCCGTTTAAGACCTCGCTTGCGATCTTTATCGAAGATCAGCGCAATGTTGTAATGGGTGTTAATCAGAAGC
Organism: uncultured Eggerthellaceae bacterium; assembly: GCA_947632575.1. Taxonomy (GTDB): domain Bacteria; phylum Actinomycetota; class Coriobacteriia; order Coriobacteriales; family Eggerthellaceae; genus CANRPV01. Next base: position 4,394 of record CANRPV010000100.1, read on the forward strand.
GTCAGCCGATAGGCGAAATAACGCTGACGTGGGCGATCCAAGGTCGGTAAAAGCGCCTCGTAATATGCCAAGAGTTCTTCGGTCACCCGGCTATGATCATCCCAGTGTTTGACATAGTTATCATCAGCTACGCTTTGACCTGCGTTACCAACCAGATACTGATAGACGTTGATGTTGAGAAAAGCGACGGTGGAAGCTTGGATAATGGTCTTGAGCACATATTCCAAATCCTCATAGTAGGTGTGCTCAAGTAAATGGATGCGAAGCTCACGCAAATAGTCAGTCCGCACCGTCAGCGTATGAATCATCATGAAGGGCGCCAGATCATGCAAACCACAGACCTCGACAAAGGGCATTTCGGTGGCGAAGGGAACCAGAGGCGGTATCGGAAATAGCTGAGTCTTGCCCGTTGAAAGATCCACTTCCTGTTTGACATCGATCACCAGATCGCTCTCGGTAGCTGCGAGATTTGTAAGAAGATCCGCGAGTCCATCGGTTGAAACCCAGTCATCGCCATCGACGATACGAAAGTACTTTCCCGTGGCATTCTCGATACCCGTATTCACCGCAGCTCCGTGCCCACCATTTTCCTGGGATATCAGCCTGAAGACCTGGGGACGGCGCTCCACGAAATCCAAAGCGATACGAGGCGTCTCGTCGGTAGATCCGTCATTGACCACAATGACTTCCAACAAACCTACAAATCTCTCATCATCATAGCTGGAAAGACCACGAGAGAGGTATGCGGCCACGTTATAGGCGGGTACGACTATGGTAAGGAGCGGTGCCATTTATCGCTCCGACCGCCGCTGGGTGTAAAAACGATAGAGATGCCTCCGGCTGAAAGCCAAACCCCGCCCCATCGCGAAGCATAGCATCTCACGCCGCCCCTTGAGCGCTTGGGTGGCCAAGGACAACATGCGGCTCGATTGTGCTTGCGCCGAGG
>CANRPV010000101.1 GCA_947632575.1 uncultured Eggerthellaceae bacterium
TGGACGTCAATAACGTTCATAACAAGCTCTTTTCTTAAGTACAACCAAATTAAACCATGGGGAATTATAGGGGCTTCATTGAAAGGGTGGGAGAGTGCACTTTAGTCTTTTCGGAAAACTTACGTTTGTTGCAGGAAGAGCCTCGTGAGAGCTTTGGGCTTTTATAATGATTGGTTAAGCTTGGCTAAACTTGGTTAAGCTAGATTAAGCTTGATTGGGCTGGAAAGCTTGAAAAGTTAACCAACAGAGCAAACCGAAAAAGTGACCTTACCTTATGCAAGACAGAGTGGAAGGAGCGATCATGGTCTACAAGCGAATAGTGGTACCTCATGATGGGTCTCAGCCATCGAAAAACGCACTTGAAGTGGCGAAAAAGCTTATCGCTGACGATCCTAGCTCCACCCTGCACATCATTTCTGTCATTCCGGCTGGAGCGGTAGCCTTTGAGGTGGAATCACCGAGTGATTTGGGACTCGGCGTGCCCATGCTTCTGTCCGATCCTGACTCTTATGAGCGCGTGATCGAGAACACCCGAGCAAATGCAATGAGTGCCCTGAATGAGGCTATCGGAGACACTCTCGATAACGTGAAATGCAACGTCCAGTTAGCAACGCCGGTAGCCAGTCGCGCTGCCGATGGCATCGTCGATTACGCCAATGAACATAAGTGCGAGATCATCGTTATGGGGCGAAGAGGTCTCGGCTCATTGAGGGGCATGCTGGGTAGTGTAAGCTACGGCGTGCTTCATCAGGCGGACATGCCAGTTCTAACGGTGAAGTAAGGGTCGCCAGGCCCTAGAAACCTAGCTTTAACCTAACTCTATAACCTGGCTTTATAAACGAAGACTTCTGGATCAAACTTTAATATCCAGAAATCATCATGTAAGCCTTATTAACTTTTAGCTTTACCTTTCTCGTTGCGGGTAAATAAGGATTTAGGGCGGCATCCATTGGTGTGGATGTCGCCTCATTTGTTATGAATGGTTGAAATGCTGCTTACTTTCAGAAAAAAGCTGCTTACGCTGGCCTAAAGGAGGAAAATAAAAACATGGAGGACTTTTAGCGAAAGGGCAAGCATGAAATCCGGATATCAGACAGCACTCAAGGTGATTTCGATCATCATGATCGTTTTGGCGGCATTATCCATTGTCGGCGGTCTGCTTCTTATGGCTGGAGGCGGACTTTTGGGCTCCGTTGCCAACAATCCTGAGGTCGTGGGGGACATCACAGCCACTATCAATTCTGAGGGCGTGACCGTAACCCAAGAGCAAGCGGGTATAGTTGTAGCCGGTGTTGGAATATTAGGCGGGGCCATGTCTATCCTCGGCGGGATTTTGATGCTGATCGTCGGGATCCTTGGTGTTCGTGGCGCAAACGATCCTCGGAAAATCGGGCCGTTCCGCGTTTTCGCGATCATTGGCCTAGTGTTTTCCATTCTGGGTATTATCGCGCTTCTGTTCCAGCCGTCCGATCCCTCCATGTGGGTTTCCGGAATCATCGGAGTTATCGAAACGGCTGTGTGCGTGTGGCTCGCTCAGAAGATTAAGAACCAGACGTATCGGTACTAGTCCAGCGATTTTTTTCGCTGCTTATAGCAGCTATTAGCTGCTATAAGCAGCGGCAACGACCATGCTTAGCGACTGCGGCTATGGTCGGCAGCAGCAGCCATGCTTAGTGGCTGCCGCCATATTCGGCGACTGCGGCTATGCTTAGTGGCTGCTACCATATTCGACGGCTGCCGCCGTATTCAGCGGCAGCGATCATGCTTGGCAGCTAAGTGCTTAAGACTCGAACTTACGCGCAGGCTTCGCACGTGCAAGAGATCATCTCGTAGCCGGTGTCATCAATAACTTCGCGAAGGGCGTCCTCGTCGATTTCTTCCTCGGAAAGAATCACGGTCTCGCCCTTCGTGTGAGAAGAGGTAACCTTTTCGACCGTAAACGCGTTACGCACGGCATCGTTAATATGGCTTTCGCACATGCCGCAGCCCATACCTTCAACTTTCGCTGTGATCTTGTACATAAGAGAGGCTCCTTTCGCTTTATTCGGCTCAAGTATAAAAGGAATAGCATTTTTCTTTTGCATTTTGTCTAAGTAAAACCGCATTCGGCGCGGTTTGTTCTGTGTGAGCAATTATGCTGTCTTCCAGAAGCTGCAAAGCAGATATGCGCAGTGCAAGGCAGAGAAGGTGGGCTTTATGATCGACAAGAAAGCGTTTCGTAGTTTGACGTATGGCATGTATCTCATTTCGTCCAATGACGGCGATAAGCTGGTAGGCTGCGTGGTAAACACCTTTCAGCAAGTGACCTCGGAGCCGCCTCAAGTCTCTGTCACGATCAATAAGCAAAACGCCACCGCTGAGGCAATCCAGAAATCGGGGCGCTTCACCGCCTCCGCTCTGTCAGAGAACGCCACGATGGAGTTGATTGGCGCGTTTGGCTTTAAGAGCAGCCGCGATATCGATAAATTTGTGGGAATAAAGTATGGCATGGATCAGACGGGTCATCCCTATGTGGCAGAACAGATGGTTGCTTGGTTTTCCGCCCGCGTGATCCAGACTCTCGATGTGGGCACCCATATTATCTTTGTCGGGGAAGTGGAAGAAGCTGAGGTCTCTTCTAGCGAAAAGCCGATGAGCTACAGTTACTATCATCAGGTGAAAGGCGGAAAGACGCCCCCAAAGGCTCCCTCTTTCGAGGGTGACTCTTCGCCCGTGGGGTCTTCGTCCGAGTCCTCAAGCACGGATAGCTCTGCTGCAACGCCTGCGACTGCTAACGGGACGCCGCAAGTAGCTTGGCGGTGTACCGTATGCGGTTATATCGAATATATGGGAGAGCTTCCCGATGGCTATATGTGCCCACTTTGCGGTGCAGGAAAAGAGTTCTTCGAGCGCATCGAAGTCGATCCCAGCTGATCCAGCCCCCGACTTCTCTATAGACGTGTCCGTGAAGCGTTTGGTGGGGAAACTGGCTAAAATACCAAGCAACAGAGGTATAAGCCAATCAAGTGCGCATAGTGGATAGATTTTGATAGTGCAAGAAGTGCAAGACAGTCCAAAACCCGATTCTGCGGCTCAGCCCAAAAAGACCACCCGCACAAAGCGAATAGCTTTAATCGGCGTTCTAGTTGTGGCGGCGCTTATCATCGTGGGTCTTTTTGTAACTTTTGTCGGGACAGGTTCCGCGAAGAATGCGGTTTACCTCTATATGTGCGGTTCAACGCTGGAGAGCAAGGCTGGCGCCGCTTCGAAAAATCTCTCTGAACTGTTAGAAGCCGATATTCCAGCAGACACCACTGTAGTCGTAGAAACCGGCGGTACCACTCGATGGCGTGGACATGATATCCCTGCGAACAGCCTGAATCGCTATATCGTGCGCCATGACAAGCTTGAGCTTATCGAGTCACTACCTCAAAAATCTATGGGCTCAGCCGACACGCTTACCGATTTTCTCACCTGGTGCGAGGAGCATTATCCTGCTGAAAACGAGACGCTCATCTTCTGGGACCATGGCCTTGGAAGCGAAGGGTCCGTTTGTTTTGACGAGGCGTTCAACATGGATGCGCTCACTCCGTCGGAGCTGGTGACAGCTCTCGACAACGCGGGCGCATCCTTCACCACGATCGGTTTTGATGCCTGTCTTATGGCCTCGCTCGATACTGCCGCGCTTCTGGCTCCATACGCCGACTACATGATCGCCTCTCAGGAAATCGAGCCTGCTGGCGGGTGGAATTACCAGGCCCTTGGCGAGGCTCTTAGTGGCGCCTCCGCTACTGAGGAATTTGCCAAGGAAGTCTGCGAAACCTATCTAGCAAAGGCTTCGGAATCAAACAAAGGCGCCTTCGCGACGCTGTCCGTGTTCGATCTTGATAAGGTCGATGAGGCTCTCGCCGCTTTTGATGCCCTGGCTAGTGACCTCAATGAGGAACAGGACGGACAGATTCAGTCGCCCGTTATACCCGCTGCTCGTCGTGCTCTTGCCTTTGGAGCTAATAGCGAAAGCGAAGGCTACAGCAACATGATCGACCTTCAGGGATTCGCAAATGCCCTAGCAAATCGCACGGAGCTTGATTCAGCCGCACAACTAAGCGAAGCGCTGAATGAGCTCGTCATTTATAAGGGCAATGGGGATCGCCGTGAGGGTGCATCGGGCGTGTCGATTTTTTATCCAAACCACTACAACCAGCGTGAGCTTGCTGATTATCTGCAGTTTGGAGCCTCGAGCGCCTATAATGCCTACCTCCAATCGCTGTTCGACGATATTCCCTCAAAAACGATCGAATTTGTTGATCGCGGAAGCATCGCCGAGGATGGTAGCTTCCAAATCACGCTTACCCCCGAAAGTCGCACTTATCTCAAGTCGGTGGATTTCATCTTGCTTGAGCTTGAAGGCGATGCCGCTGCGCCCACAGCTGTCAATCAGCTGGGCTCGGATAACGACATGATAAGTGATTGGGAGACACTTAACTTCCGTAGCAATTTCCGGGGCTTTTGGCCGACGCTTAATGGCGAGCCACTGAACTCGACCGCGATAGAGCTCAACGGGGAAAATATCATTTTTAGTGCTCCGGTGCTGGTAAATGGGCGTCATACAAACCTGCGCTTTTCCTACGTATGGGATGGTGAAGGCACTGGTCATTATGAGATCCTCGGACTTTGGGACGGCCTTGATGAACACTCCCTCGCCTCGAAAGAGTTTCGGGAGCTTAAAGCGGGTGACGAGGTAACGATCCTGTCATCGAAGTTGGGTTCTAGCGGTGGTGAATCCCTGCTGGCAACTGGTCCAACCGTTACTATTGGCGAGGATGGTGGAGTTATTGCCGAGGCGCCGCTTGAGGAAAAGAACTATCAGTACATCTTTGTTGTGACAGATATCTTCGGAAACAAGTTCTACTCCTCAACGGCCGATTTTGTGATGGACTTTACGCCTGAGCAGCTCCTTAGCGATGTGGTGTACGACGCGCTCTACGCTGGTTCAGTAAATGCCATTAGAAGCGAAAACGCCTATCTTTCGACTACGCGATAGGATGGTTTACGACTACGTATCGTCAATGACTGTGGCAGCGTCTGCGCCCACAGTAACGTACGTGTCGACAGTTTCCTTCACATCTGTGATGACGTATTAGATGTGATGACGTATCAATAACAAGAGTATGAGCGCTTCATCAAGAAAGGGGTTGTAACAAGTGATATATACCCCACAGGTAAATCGGGCACTGAGAATCTGCTTTGACGCCCACAAAGATCAGGTTGAGAAGGGCGCCCGTACAGCTTCGCGGCTGAGCCCTTTGCTACAATGCTGCG
>CANRPV010000102.1 GCA_947632575.1 uncultured Eggerthellaceae bacterium
GCAATGCCGAGGTGAACGGTTTGGATCTTGAGGTTATCGGCGGCGATGCGGCGCGGGAGTTCAAGGAGCTTGAGGGCCTGGATGCTCTTGTGGTGGATCCCCCTCGAAGCGGTCTTGCCCCCGATCTCATTCAAAACATTGGACGGATGGCTCCCCGTGTCGTGGTCTATGTGAGCTGCGATCCTATGACCTGGGCTCGCGATGTGGCGCGTTTTAACGATGAGAAGTATGAACTCGCTTGGGCGAAGCCCTTTGATCTCTTCCCGCAAACCTATCACGTAGAGACCCTCAGTTTGTTTCGTCGGGCGTGAAGATTGATCGTTTTTCTCCTTTGCAAAGAGGAGTGCTGCTACAATCAAAACAAGTATGCGCAGGCGGCGTTGGCTGCTTGCGAGCTCCATTTTGAGGTGAGCAGAGTAAAAAGAACACAGTGAGGAGTTATACATGGCGATGTACACACCGTCCTACCAGCCGAGCGGTGATGAGATTGCGATCATTGACACGTCGAAGGGCACGATCAAGGTTCAACTCGCAGGAAAAGACGCACCCATCCATGTGGGCAATTTCGTGGAACTTGCCGAAAAGGGTTTCTACGACAATCTGAAGTTTCATCGCTATGTACCGGGTTTCGTGATTCAAGGTGGAGATCCCCATACTCGCGATCTCACCCCTGAAGAAGTGATTGCAGGCGCCAATAACCCCTATTCCGGTCTCGGCACGGGCGGTCCTGGCTATACCATCAAAGAGGAGTTCACCACCAATCCTCACAACGTGCATAAGGACGGCGCTCTGGCTATGGCTCGTTCTCAGAATCCCGATTCAGCGGGTTCTCAGTTCTATCTTTGCCTTGGTCCTCAGCCGATGCTGGATTCCGGCTATACCGTATTTGGGCAGACCATTGAAGGTAAAGACGTGATCGGCGCCTTGCGGGTTGGCGACGTGATCGAATCTGTGACCATCGAAAACAAAGCCGAGTAAACGGTCAGAAGTGGGATTGAAGCTGTTCGAAGCTATTTAAGGCTGATTTAGCCTTCAAGCTATTCAAGGCTGATTTAAAGCAGACCGATCGAGGAACTCACATGAACAACCTGTTATTCGACCAAGCGCAACAGCGCTATCAGCGCAAGGATTACGAGGGCGCACTGATGAGCTACACCAAGTGCCTCCAAGATACGCAAAATCCGCTTGCCCCTGGAGAGATGGGTCTGGTGTACCATCAAATCGGCAACTGCCTTGTAAAGCTTAAGAATCCCTCCGAGGCGATCCATGCCTATACGCAGGCTACGGCTGATCCCGCCTATCAGGCCATGGGCACCGTGGAGTGCAATCTTGGCATGGCCTACGCCTCTCTTCGCGACTACGACAACGCCATCCGCTGCTTTGAGATCGCCACAGCTGATCCTAGCTACACAGCTTCCTACAAAGCCTATATGGGTATGGGAAACGCCCTTATGAAGATCGGCAAGAATGCCGAGGCAGGCGTGGCTTTCCGTGAGGCGGCTCTCGATGAGTCTAATCCCGATCCTACCAAGGCCTTGCTCAACCTGGGCGTTTGCTTCATGGCACTGAACCGGCCGGCAGATGCGGTGGCCTCCTATGAAAACGCTCTGCCCTTCGTGGTGGATGCGGAGACTCGCAACAAGCTTTACGCCAGCTTAGGTCAGGCTTACGTGGCTTGTGGCCAGATGGAAAAAGCAGTGGACGCCTTCGAGCGAGCCATCGCCGATAAGACCTACTACCTCTCCGACTCCGCGAGTGTGGATTATCAGCGCGCCGTTGCTGCCGTGGCTACTGGAGCCGCTGATCAGACCCTCGCGCTTGAAGGTCCCGCGGACATGACGGGACTTGATATCGCAGCCGACGGTACCTCGGTTTATGAGGAGGGACCCTATACCAACGGACAGGATCCCTTCTATTACGACGACGGCTATAACGTCGAAACCTATCCCGGCTATGTGGGTGTGTATGAGGAGGGCGAGGAGCGCTTCTTCAACTCCAGCGACGAGGAACTCGAGCAATGGTCAAAAGGCCTTGCCAAACAGGATCGTAAGCGTCGCAACGTCTGGCTTAAGGTGCTGATCGTGGTCATCGTTTTGGTGATCTTGGCCTGTGCCGGCATCATCTTTGCCTATACCCAGGGCTTTGGCTTCCCGACGCAGGAAAGTGTCACCCAGCAACTCTTTGAGGATCCAGGAAGCGCGGCGGAAAAGGTATTCTCTCCCGTCATCAGCTCCGAATCCGCTGAGTCTCTGCTTGATCCCGTCGTTCAGGATTCGGATGTCACTATCAATGCCGTTCAGCGGTCTATGGGTGAATCCACGGTCTACGCTACCGCGACGACTTCATCTGGCGGTGAGGTGCACTACAAGATCGGCATGATCCGTGACTTCCTCGGCTGGAAGATATCGAATATCGAACTGTACTTCCCAAGCCAGAATGCCTGAGACTTAAACGTTAGCTCAGGGGCTCAAACCTTTAGCCCGGGTATCGTTTGGTTATAGTGCGGTTATGGTTCGGTTGTAGTGCGGTTATGGTTTAAAGTTTTTGGTTATAAAAGCCCTCTTCCAGCGGTTATGGCGGGAGAGGGAGTGGTAAGAAAGGAAACTCATGGCGATTCAAAAAACCTATTCGATGATTAAGCCCGACGGCGTGCGCAACCATCATGTGGGCGAGATTATCAACCGCTTCGAACGCGCTGGTTTGACCATTGAGCGCATGGAGCTTGGTATGGTAACCCTAGAGCAGGCAAAGGCTAACTACGCAGAGCATGAGGGCAAGCCATTTTACGATTCTCTGATCGCCTATATCACGTCGGGTCCTGTCGTCAAAATGTGCATCTCTGGCGAGGGTGCAGTGGCCAAGTGCAGGGCGCTTATGGGCGCCACTAACCCGGCAGAAGCTGCGCCTGGCACAATCCGCGGCGACTTCGGTCTCATCATGGATGAAAATGTGATCCATGGCTCTGATTCACCGGAATCAGCCGAGCGCGAATTAGCCATTTTCTTCAGCTGATAAGCTGGGCTTGCGGCCCTTTTCGTGGATGGACGAGGGGGATCCAAAGAGGTTCGCGCGCTCTCCCGTATAGGCCATAAGAGAGACTAAGGACATCACCAATGCTCTACCGTGTGATTGATGCGTCAGAATTACCGGCGCTTGTCTCCGCATTCATGAAAGACTATGAGGTTGTCGCTCCGGTACCCAGTGGTCAAAGTTATACGTTCGAGGCAGTCGATTCGTTTGACTCCATAGCGCTTGACTATCCGACGACCATCACCTCGCTTAAAAAGTATCTCCTGCCTCCGGTGGAGACGCTTTTTACCTTCGATGCCAAGCAAAACGAGGTGACCGATTTTAGCGTCGAGGTGGTTCCCCGCGTGTTGTTCGGGGTTCACGCTTGCGATATCAATGCGCTCAACAGCCTCGACATCGTGTTTAAGGATGCTCGCTATCCGGATCCCTATTATCAAGCGCGCCGTGATAAGACGCTGATCGTAGGTATTAGCTGCACTCCTTCGGAGACCTGTTTCTGCCATCTGTTCAACGCCGATGAGGCGCGTTTCGGCTACGACTTGTTCCTCCACGATATTGGAGACAAATACCTGGTCAGCATCGGAAGCGTTGAGGCCGCCAACATCCTTGAGGCGGCTTGCAACGTGCGAGAGGCGACCGATGAGGAGCGCATCGCGTTTCATAACGCCACTCGTCGCCATAAGGAATCATTTAATCCCGATATCCCCGACGTCCAAGACATCGCCATGTTGATGGACGCCTTCCATGAGGATCCCTTCTGGGAGGAGCTTGGAGGTCGTTGCCTTTCCTGCACCGCTTGCTCAAGTGTGTGCCCGACCTGCTATTGCTTCGACATCCGCGATACGCTCGATCCCGATGGGGATACCGGCAGACGCGAAAGAGTCTGGGACGCGTGCACATCGCCCCAGTTCGCTTTGGTGGCTGGTGGTCATAATTTCCGCGATGAGAGCGCGATACGCGTTCAGCATCGCATGTATCACAAGCTCAATGGTTTTCTCGCCAACCACGACCGTATGCTCTGCGTGGGCTGCGGCCGCTGCGTGCAGGCCTGCAAGGCTCATATTTCCCCGATTGAGGTGTTGAAATTCTTCGACGAAAAGGGAAGAGCCTCCGGTTTGGTGAATGATCCCGAGAGCAATTCCGAGAACAGGGAGGAGGTCGCCTGTGACTAGTACGGCACTGGAGGCGTTGCAGGTCCATCCCTTCCATGACGAGGGGATGCCGAAAAGCGGCGCTGCGATGATGCACGAGAATCCCTATCGGCCTTGGCCGGCGCGCATCACGTCGATCACCGACCTGACGGCGACTGAGAAGCTTTTCGAATTCCGCCTCATCGACGAGCGTATTCGCAATGATTTTCACCATAAACCAGGACAGTTCGTGGAGGTCTCGATCTTCGGTGTGGGCGAGGCTCCCATATCCATCTCGAGCTCTCCATCGAAGAGCGGTTTCATCGAGCTGTGCGTGCGTCGCACGGGACGCTTCACCGAAAAGCTTCATCAGATGCAGTGTGGCGATATCGTTGGTCTGCGCGGACCCTTCGGACGCCCATTTCCCTTTGAGGCCATGAAGGGACACGATATCCTGCTTGTCGCGGGTGGTCTTGGCATCGCGCCTCTGCGCTCCCTCATCAACAACATCCATGATGAGCGCAGCGAATTCGGCAAAGTCACCATCATCTACGGCTCCAAAAACCCCAGCGAGGTCATGTTCCGCGAGCAGTTTGAGATGTGGCGCCACCGCAAGGACTTCGACCTCTATCTGACCGTCGACCATCCCGATGAAACCTGGGATGGGGAAGTGGGTCTGGTCACGAAGCCCTTCGAGCATCTTGAGATATCGCCTGAGAACACCTACGGCGCGCTTTGCGGACCTCCGGTTATGTATAAGTTCGTCGTGCAGGAGATGCGCAAGAAAAACATCAGCTACGACCATATCTATATGAGCTTCGAGCGTCATATGAAATGCGGTATGGGCAAATGCGGACACTGTCAGATCGGCCATCAGTACTGCTGCATCGATGGCCCTGTCTTCAACTACTGGGAAGCTAAGAACATTCAGGGGTCGATGTAGTTATGACGCCTTCAAATGCCACGTTAGAGCATCCGGCTTCCACAGCCGTCTCATCCCAAGAAAACGCCGATCAGGAGCGAAGCGCTCGGGTCGTCGTGGTTGGACTTGCCAGCTGTTTTGGTTGCCAGCTGCAAATCACCAACATCGAGCAGTATCTGCTCGATGTGCTCGGTCA
>CANRPV010000103.1 GCA_947632575.1 uncultured Eggerthellaceae bacterium
CCACCGACGACGCCTGGGATGCCATCGAGGACGACACCAGCATCGGACAGGTGCGCAGCCCGGGTCTTATCATCCTCGGCGTGGTTTTTGCCGTGGTGGTGCTGATGATCGTCTACACCGTTGTTCTTTTCAACATCTATGGATGGCCAACCGCTTAAGCGAGCCTTCGAACGAGTAAGTCTTAAGAGATCCTGATGACGAGCCCATCCAACACTCCAGAGCAGTTCCCTAAGCCCTACGCCGACGGTGCCCGCAACGAGGCTGAGGAGGAGCAGATCATCTCCAAGCGCAAGCCCAGCAAGATGCTGATGGTGCTTGCCGCTATGGGTCCTGGCATCATTACCGCCATGGCTGGTAACGACGCCGGCGGCATATCAACCTTCTCCACCGCCGGTGCGAGCTTTGGCTTTGCCACGCTCTGGACCGTACCCATCATGTGCGTTCTGCTGGTTATCGTGGAGATCATCGCCGGACGCATGGGGGCTGTCACCGGCAAGGGCTTCGCCGCCCTCATCCGCGAGCGCTTCGGCATTCGCTTGACGGCTCTCGCCATGCTCGCCTTGCTTATCGGCAATGTGGCTACCACGTTCTCGGAATTCGCGGGCATCGCGTCGGGAATGGAGCTTTTCGGCGTGGCGAAGTATATATCGGTGCCCGTGGCGGCGCTAGCCGTATGGCTACTTATCGTAGGCGGGTCCTATAAACGGGTGCAAAACGTGTTTTTGGTGCTCTCACTGGTCTTTGTCACCTATGTCATCGCCGCGTTTCTCTCAGATCCTAACTGGGAGGCGGCTCTTATCGACACTGTCACCCCGCATCTTGAAAACGACCCGGCCTTCATTGCCCTCATCATCGCCCAAATCGGAACCACCATCGCTCCCTGGATGATGTTTTTCACCCAAAGCAATGTGGTGGAAAAAGGCGTGACCACCTCGGATCTTCTCCCTCAGAAAGTCGATGCGGTCTCAGGAACCATAGCCGCTTGCATCATCGCCTGGTTTATCGTGATCACCACCGGCACCGTGCTCTACCCCGCCGGCATCACGGTGGAAAGCGCATCGGACGCGGCTCAGGCTCTCGTGCCTTTCGCCGGCCCCTATGCGGAGATACTCTTTGGCATCGGTTTGGTGGCCGCCTCGTTTTTGGCGGCCTGCGTCCTGCCCTTGACCACGTCTTTCGTCATCTGCGAGGCGTTCGGATGGGAGGCAGGGGTTTCCTTTAGCTGGAAAGAGGCGCCCGCTTTCAAGTCCATCTTCACCTTCGTCATAATCCTGTCCGCGGTCGTGGTCCTGATGCCTTCCATCGACCTGCTATCGGTCATGCTGACGGCGCAGTTCGTCAATGGCGTCATCTTGCCCGTACTCTTGGTCTTTATGGCGCTCATCGCATCGGACAAAAGAGTCATGGGCGCCTACAAAATAGGCAAGGTGATGTGGTGCGCTCTTTGGATCGCCATCGCCGTCGTGGCGATACTCACCGTGGCTCTTTTCGTCATGCAGATCTTAGGCTTGGCCTAAAAAAGAATGCCTAGGAGGCGATTTTCGCTTGCAAGCGATTCCCCTCGTTGTTGAGACGTTCGGCAATGTATTGAACTTGATTGCGCCCATCTAAAGCGCATGCCAAAAGCACGTCGAGCGTGATACTGCCGAGATAGGCATTGAAGCTACCAAGGACAGCCTGGTAGGCTTTCTTTACCTTTTTGACCATGTCTGAGTCGTTTCTTTTCTTTTCGTACGCATAGTCTGCGGGCTTAGAATCATCATTGAGGGCGAGGGAGATCTCCAAAAGAGATATCTCCGAGGGTTTGCGGGCAAGACGATAACCGCCATGCTTACCCGCCGTGGCTTCAATGATGCCAGCATTACGCAGAAGCTGAGCCAGCTGGATCAGATAATCCCGCGGAATGGACATAGCCTGTGCTATATCTTTCGAAGAACATATCTGATTCTGCTCAGCTAAAAACAGGACCGCTCGCAGACCGTAGTCAACTGAAGCTTTCACCAGTTTTCCCCTTCAAAAACGATAGAGTACTTGGAGTTTAAACAAACTGGGAAAGCTCCGAGAGAGAATCGCTAAAGCGTAGGTAATACGATTCTCTCACGTAACCGGACTGTAATCATTGAGGAAAGTCCTCAATGATTCAATTCTCACTTACAATTGCCTGTTCAGGGGTTGTTTTACGCCCATCAAAGCGCCTCATGAGGAAAACTCCCGCCACGATGAGCAACGCGCCCACACCGAGGGAGATCCACGGGGTTTTTGTGAAGCCCGCGATGACATAACCGATGAAGCAGACCACCATAACCAGCGAGGCATAGGGCAACTGAGTCGCCACATGGCGCAAATGATTACAGTTGGCACCCGCTGAGGAAAGAATGGTCGTATCCGAGATCGGTGATACGTGATCGCCGTAAACGGCTCCCGCCAAGGCGGATCCGATAGCCAAGAGGAAGAGCGGATCGGCCGGATCGAACACGCTGATAATGATCGGAAGCAGAAGACCGACGGTTCCCCATGAGGTGCCCATGGAAAAGCCGATGAAGGCGGCCACGATAAAGATAACGGCGGGCAGAAAGTCGAGCCCTACGCCAAGACCCTGAAGAAAGCCGGATACGAACTCGCCGGTGCCCAGCATGTAGCGGCAGGTGCCACCTAAGCTCCACGCCAGCACCAAGATCATGATGGCTCCCACCATGGAGCGAACGCCTTCGGACATGCTCTCCACGAAGCGAGGTAGGCTCATGAGCTTACGCGGCAAGAACATGATGGCAGCGCAGAGCAACGCCACCGAGGCGCCGATGCAAAGACCCGAGACCGGATCCACACCGACGGCCGTCGCGAAATCCACGCCGTTGAAGAAATCGCCCATGTAAAGCATTCCCAAGATGGAGAAGAAGATCAACACCAAGATGGGGATGACCAAATCGTAGACCTTTCCCTTATCGGATATGTCCAGCCCCTTGTATTCCTCGATAGCATCCGACGCCGCCTCGTCGATATCAGAGGCTTCCGTCACCACTGCCTCAAGATTCGGCCTACCCTCCAGATCCTCCTCGGTTTTGCCCGCGAGGTTGACCATGGACACCGCCTCAAGCACGCTGCCTTTCGGCGGAATGCGCCCGCTGGACTCGGCCTCGGCCGCACGCATGGGCCCGAAATCACGCCCCACGAAGAGCATAAAGAACACGAAGAAGATTGTCAGCAACGCGTAGAAGTTATACGGAATGGAGGCTACGAAGGTGTTGAAGCCGTCATCGCCCATGTAGCCACCCACGGCTACAGCCCATGAGGACACCGGGGCGATGATGCATACCGGAGCTGCCGTGGAGTCGATGATCCAGGCGAGCTTCTCATGGCTGATCTTGAATCGATCGGTCACCGGCCTCATGACGGCACCCACCGTCAGGCAGTTGAAATAGTCGTCCACGAAAATGATGATACCGAGGATCGCCGTGAGCAATGAGGCCATCTTCGCGTTTTTGATGTGGCTGGACACCCAGGCGGCATAGGCTCGTGATCCGCCCGCCGTCGCAATGACGACGGTGAGCGCTCCTAAGAGGGCAAGGAACAAAAGCAATGCCCCGTTTGAGCCTATCTGTTCGGCCATCATGCGCGGAACCATCGTAAACGAGTCGATCAACTGACCGAATCCGGCTCCGTTGAGCGAAAACTGGTAGATGATCATTCCCGCGAACACACCCAAGGTCAAAGACGAATAGACCTCTTTGGTAAGCAGCGCCAGGATCAGCGCCAAAATGGGTGGCAAAATTGACCAAAATCCCGTATTAAGAAGATCGAAACCTTCCATAACTCCCCCTGACGGTCATCCCCGTAACCTTCTCTAAAGAGCAGCGCGAAGGTCGACTTTAGCGAACAGTTCGTGAACCGCAGAGCCTCAAGAACTTCGAACAACGGCGAATAGCAGAGAGGCTCCCTACCCTTAAAAAGTATAGCAAAGCCTCTCTGGTTACTTTAGTAGTACTTGTTCGGCCCTCGCGGTCCAGCCTCTTGGTCATCGCTGAAGCCCGCCTCGTATTGCTGGCTGGTCTCCACCGACTCGAGATCCTGCACCATCTGCTGCTCCCGCTCGACCTCTTCGATGAATTCGCGGTCAACGGAGCCTAGAGCGGAGGGTTTGCTGATATCGAAGGGCACCTTAGGCGTGAAGAGGCTTACCACCGGCACGATGATCAACGATGCCACCATGCAGATGGCGCCACAGTTGATGGGGCTGTCGATGAGCGGCGTACCGACGAATCCCATGGTCATGTTGACCACCGTCAGACCCACGCCAAAGATGAACGAGCACCAGACCGAAGCCTTGGAAATCTTGCCGGAATAGAGCGCCCAGAAGAAGGGGCCCAGGAAGGCGCCGGCGAGAGCGCCCCACGAATAGCCCATAAGCTGAGCGATGAACACGATGGATGAATGATATTGCACCAACGCGATCGCGGCGGAGGCCACAATGAACACCACCAGCAAAATGCGCATGTACCAAATCTGCTTTTCCTCGGACATCTTCTTGACGATATTGCCCTTGATAAGGTCAATGGTCAGCGTCGATGAGGACGTGAGCACCAGCGAACTGAGCGTAGACATCGAAGCGGAAAGCACCAGCACGATGACCAGGCCGATGAGAAGATCGGGCAAGGTGGAGAGCATCGTCGGAATAACCGAGTCGTAGATGGGCGTTCCGTTCGCCGCGTAAGCGATTTGGTCTTGATAGAGGCGTCCGAAACCGCCGAGGAAGTAGCTGCCACCAGCCACGACGAAAGCGAAGATCGTGGAGATGATCGCGCCCTGCTTTACGGCAGGACCAGACTTGATGGCATAGAATTTTTGCACCATCTGAGGAAGACCCCAGGTTCCCAAACTGGTGAGAATCACGACGCCTAAAAGATTGAGCAAGTCAGGTCCGAAGAAACTGACATAGGCGCCCTGCATAGCCGTCCCATCGGCTTGTATCTGGGAAAGCTGAATGATCGCCTCCGAGAACCCGCCATTGCTGGCGAGCACCGCCACGATCACCGCCGTGATGCCGATCAGCATGATGATGCCCTGAATGAAATCGTTCATGACCGTGGCCATATAACCGCCGAGCACAACGTAGATGCAGGTGA
>CANRPV010000104.1 GCA_947632575.1 uncultured Eggerthellaceae bacterium
TTGTTGAGACTTTCGCCACGGGACACCTCTTCAGCGGATATGTCCTGCGCAGATGAAAGCAAGGGACTTTGGGTAAAGCTTTCCTCTTTGAGACGTTGTAGCAAAGGTTTGAGTACTTCTCTTGTGCCATCCATAATACGCCGTGCGCTTCGTTCCGAAATATCAATACCAAGGTCATGTGCCATTTTCGTAAAATCGTGAGGATCAGCGGCATAGGACAAATGGTAAATAAGAGGCACTTCGGTGCTTTCCTCATCAGTGATGTTTTTGCTGGTAAGAGGCAAATCAAGTCCATGGTAATAGAGCGTTGAGAGAACCTCCGTCAACGAGCCACAATAAACCTGGCAGAGTTCTCGATGCTCTAAAGCAAAATCAGCTGCCGTACGGAGGATGTTTTTTGGTCCGCGCATGGCATAACTGCCATCTTCTTGAAGCAGAAAGTGAGGAAAGCTCGATTGATCAGCTTTTTCCGGCAACTTCTTCAGGTTGGTTTGTACTTCTAGCACGCTTCCGAGCCCAGGAGCAGAGCTCACCACGTTCGCGTGCTCACTATTAACGGCAATCGAGTAAAGGGCCATACCCCGTCCGTGGACGCCCCATTTGTCCTTATGAAAACTATCGAGTTTTGAAGTCACCCGCGGTTCAAAAATAGATTTGTGCATGGATGAGGGAATACCCTCCCCATCATCAAGGACAAAGATCCGCCGCGTATCCTCATCGCGGCTAAGAGCCAAATAAATGCGATGAGCTCCTGCGTCACGAGAATTACGCAAGAGCTCTAATACGATATCTTCGCTGCATCGAATATCCTGAGCCGCTTGTCTTCGCTCAGCTTCGGAGCTGCGCAAGCGCACGAAACCATGGCCAAGATCAGCTTCGATCCGCAAGGGAACTTCGTCGCAAACGGACTCGACGAAGGAGATCAGATCTTCACGTTCTGAGTCCATAGCGTAAACCGAGTCTCTTAGGAGGTCGTTAACTAAATCCTATTTTGCGTAGTCGATGGCACGACTTTCGCGTATAACAACGACCTTGATCTGACCCGGATACTGCATTTCGCTTTCGATCTGATGGGCGATATCATGAGCCAAAACGATCGAGGTAGCCTCATCTACCACCTCAGGCTCTACCATGACACGAACTTCCCTACCAGCTTGAATGGCGTAGGTGCGTTCGACGCCCTCATGAGCATTGGCGATCTCCTCAAGTTTTTCGAGGCGCTTTATGTAGGCATCCAGGGTCTCTTTGCGAGCACCAGGCCGCGCTGCAGAGACCGCGTCAGCGGCTTGCACCAACACATCGAGAATGCTGTTCGGATCAACATCGTTGTGATGCGCTTCGATGGCATGAACGATTTCCGGACGTTCGCCATAACGGCGCGCCAAATCGGCGCCTATAACCGCATGGCTGCCCTCTACCTCATGGTCCACCGCTTTACCGAGGTCATGAAGTAAACCCGCACGCTTTGCAGGAACCGGATCGAGACCGAGCTCAGCTGCCATGACACCGCTGAGATAAGCCACCTCGAGGGAATGATTCAAAACGTTTTGGCCATAGGAGGTGCGATAACGAAGGCGGCCAAGAGTTTTAACGAGCTCTGGGTGAAGGTCGTGAATGCCGGTATCGAAAGCGGCTTGCTCTCCAGCCTCTTGAACTCGTTGATTGACGAAAGTCACGGCCTTGCCATACATCTCCTCAATACGAGCTGGATGAATACGCCCATCTGCAACGAGGTTTTCCATGGTGACGCGGCCGATCTCACGACGAATGGGATCAAAACAGGAGATCGTAACGCATTCGGGAGTGTCATCAATGATCAGATTCGTGCCCGTGAGCTGTTCGAAAGAGCGAATATTGCGACCCTCACGACCGATAATGCGGCCTTTGAGGTCATCCGATGGGATATGAATGGTGGATACGGTGTTTTCCGCCGAGTGATCTGCAGCAACTCGCTGAATAGCTAAACTCAAAATCATACGAGCGGTCTTATCGGCCTCCGCCTTGGTGCGAGCCTCGGCATCGCGAATGATGGCAGCGGATTCATGGGTGACCTCATCCTTAAGGGTTTGCAGAAGTTCTGCTTTAGCCTCCTGAGGTGTCATTCCAGCGATGCGTTCAAGCCGTAAATTGAGATCTTTCTCAGCGTTATCGAGATCTCTTACACGGCGTTCAACTTGTCCTTGTAAAGAAGAGATTTGATGCTCGCGCGCATCAAGCGTATCACTGCGGCGATCAAGAGATTCCTCGCGCTGAGCAATACGGTTTTCCGCAGCACGAACTTCATGCATGCGCTCCTTATTTTCTCGATCCACTTCCTGCTTGTATTTCAGCGCTTCGTCTTTCATCTCGATAGCGGCCTCACGCCGTATCGTTTCCGCCTGAATCGTTGCATTTTCTAAAAGCGAAGCCGCTTCACTTGCAGCACGCTTTGCTGAGGCGTTGGCGATAAAACGAGTAACGACGAAGCCAAGGATCAGACCGATTATCGCCGCAAGAGCGATCCATAAAAACTCGATCATCAACTTCCCTTTCAGCTCCGTTTTTCCATCATTTAAGAAAGCCCATAAACAAAAACCCGGCATAGCCGGGCTCGAGCATAGGTTCGCAACACTGAAGTAGTATTAACTTGTTTCTATATAGCTAATACCCTGAGGGTACGTCATGCTCTTGGCTATAAAAGAAGTATAACCTAATTAAAAAACATTGAGCCTTTTCACAGCTAAAACATAAAGGAAGCATCAAGCATCTTTAATTTAGTTTATAAAACCGAGGGTCTCAGTCTGCACCCTTTATTTATGCCTGCCCCTAAAGCCTTTGATTCATACTCCATCGATGAGCTACCTCAGAGGCGATACCGGTAGAAAATCCTCGTTTAACCAGTTTTTGAAAGGCACCATTACGTTGGTTTTTGGAGGTTGGCGGATGATGCTCAAGAAAAGACATCGCTCGATCAATCTCAGCCTCTTCCCCTTGAGAAATGTATTCTTGATAACTTTCGAGTTCTTCGGGATCAAGGCCAAGCTCTTCAAGTTCTCTTAAGACTTTCTCGAGCCCTCGATTCGAGGCGAGAGCGCTACGTATGAGAGCGTCAGCGTAACGATTATCATCGATAAATCTATAGCTTAGAGCTCGACCGAGTGCCTCTTCAATCATATCCTCGCTATAACCGTCACGCTGGAGTCTCTCGCGAATTTGAAGAGTCGAGCGCTCACGCACTGTGCAAAGACGCAAAATCTTCTGATATGCCTTTTCTGCTGTTAGCTCTGCACGCGCGGCAGACTCTATTTCATCACCTAGATCCAAAGCTATTTCTTAGAGCTTGTCTTTTGGACGGGCTTGATTTCGGCATTGTCCTCGGCGTTTTTATCTACGACCGGGATTTCAAAGGCCTCACGCACTTTCCCTTCGATAACATCGCGCAAATCGGGATTTTCACGAAGAGATTGTTTCGCGGCTTCACGCCCTTGACCGAGGCGTTCTTCCTCGTAGGTGTACCAGGCGCCGCTCTTTTTGGCTACGCCGCATTCAACGGCCATGTCGATGATGCACCCCTCACGAGAGATGCCTTCACCATACATGAGATCAAATTCGGCCTGACGGAAAGGCGGAGCAACCTTGTTTTTCACTACTTTGGCACGCACGCGATTGCCGACTACTTCCCCATTGAGTTTGATGGAATCAACCCTGCGGATATCGATACGTACACTGGAGAAAAACTTCAGGGCACGTCCACCAGTAGTAGTTTCCGGATTGCCAAACATCACACCGATCTTTTCGCGCAACTGATTGATGAAAATGCAGGTGGTATTTGATTTTGAAAGAGAGCCGGCGAGCTTGCGAAGCGCTTGGGACATAAGGCGCGCCTGAAGGCCTACGGTGGTATCTCCAATTTCCCCTTCGATTTCGGCCCGTGGGACCAAGGCGGCAACTGAGTCGATGACTATGCAATCGATCGCGCCAGAGCGAACCAGCATGTCACAGATTTCCAGAGCTTGTTCGCCGGTATCTGGCTGGGAGATAAGGACCTCATCGATATCGACACCAATACGGGCCGCATAGACAGGATCAAGAGCATGCTCAGCATCTATGAAGGCGACAACTCCACCTAATGCCTGGGCTTCAGCGAGAATTTGAAGAGCGAGCGTGGTCTTGCCGCTAGACTCTGGACCATAAATCTCAATAATGCGGCCTCGAGGAACGCCACCAATGCCCAACGCGGCATCAAGAGGCAAGGCACCGGTGGGAATAACACCAATATTGAGATCTGCTCCGCCTTCGCCCAACTTCATGATGGAGCCACGACCAAACTTGGATTCGATTTGATCGGTCGTGATCTTGAGCATCTTTTCTTGTTCTGGGTTCATCGCCTCTCCTTAAGGATTCCGATTAAGATTAAGCTTTATATGGACCTTACGGGCTATAGCTATTATACGAACGTCTGTTTGCATGTCAAGCTTAATATGCTTTTCAGAAATGTTTTTAGCACGGCGCGTACTTGGTCCATGAGCAGATACCCTATCAAGCTCCTTACCCAAATAGGAGGCTTAGAGCGATCAAATTTCTAGCGTGATTTCTCGCTCAAGTAATCTTTAAGAAGTCCGAGAGCCTGAGATACGGTTTGTTCACGCACAGATTCGCGATCGCCATCAAAATGGCTCGTAGAAGATTTGATATCTAAAGGTGTCGCGAGCGCAAAGCACACTGTTCCCACCGGCTTGCCCGCCTCTGCCCCACTAGGACCGGCGATACCTGTTACTGCTACCGCCAGATCACACTCCAAAGCAGACTGAGCCCCTCCAGCCATAGCTTGCGCGGTCTCCTCTGAAACCACGCCAAAGGTTTCGATGGTCTCTGATGGCACCTTGAGCGCCGATTCCTTAACGCTGACAGCGTAGCTTGCGATCCCGCCTTTTACCGCAGCCGAACTCCCGGGAACAGAGGTCAGAGCGGCCGCTATAAGGCCACCGGTGAGGCTTTCGGCGGTTCCGAGACTCACTGCCTGCTCGGTGGCTAGTGTAATTACTTGTTGGGCGAGCTCTTCGATAGTGCTCTCTTCACCCTCAAGATCCTCGCTAGCAGAGGATCTCCCAAGCCCGATGAGGTTGCATGCCTT
>CANRPV010000105.1 GCA_947632575.1 uncultured Eggerthellaceae bacterium
GGCTGAGATTGGCTGCAAATACTGCATCGTCGGCCATTCTGAGCGACGCACCATTTTGGGTGAGACCAATGAGGATGTAAACCTTAAGGCTAAAGCCCTCATGGCGGGTCACATCATTCCTATCGTGTGCGTCGGTGAGTCCCTTGCCATTCGCGACGACGGCAAGCATGTCGAGTTCGTCTTGGCGCAGCTTCGTGCTTCTCTGGCGGGCATCGATGTGACCGATCCTGAGACCCTGGTGATCGCCTATGAGCCGATCTGGGCGATCGGTACCGGTCGTACGGCAACGCCCGAGCAGGCCGAGGAGATGTGCAAGGCTATTCGTGATGAATTGGCTGCGATGTATTCCGAGGAAATCGCCGATAAGATGTATGTTCTTTACGGCGGTTCCATGAATAGCGGCAATGCCGATCTGCTGCTTTCCGAGGAGAACATCGATGGCGGCCTTATCGGCGGTGCTAGCCTTGATGCTAAGAAATTCATCGACATCATCGATATCGCGGTCAAGAAATACGAAGCAGCTGCGGCTCAAGTGATTGAAAACTACGATCCGGTATTGGATGAAGTAATCGAACCCGAGGCTTAATAAGGACTCAACTATGGCTTCAAGCTCAAACAGTGCGCAACGACATCCAGAGCGAGGGGAGCTTCGGCTCCCCATGGCTCTTATCATCATGGATGGCTTTGGCCTCGATGAACCTACGGAAGGAAACGCCATCGCTCAAGCGAACACCCCTGTGCTCGACGGTCTCTTTGAGACCTGCCCTTGGGTGACGCTCGAGGCAAGTGGGGAAGCGGTGGGCTTGCCTGCCGGCCAAATGGGCAATTCCGAGGTGGGCCATCTCAATATTGGAGCTGGCCGGGTGGTCTATCAAGAGCTTACCCGGATCAATAAGGCCTGCGTGGATGGCTCCATCATCACCAATGAGAAGATTCAGGAGTCCTTTGAATGGGCTAAAAAGCCCGGCGCCGCCCTGCATCTGATGGGCCTTCTTTCCGACGGTGGGGTCCACTCGAACAATGTCCATCTCTATGCGCTCATCAGAGGGGCCATCGAGGCTGGGGTAAAAGACGTTCGAGTCCACTGTTTCATGGATGGCCGTGATGTGCCGCCACGCAGCGGAGCTCGCTATGTCCAAGAGCTTTTGGATGTGATCGGTGAGATCAAAGCCAAATCCCCTGAGGCCGTCAATATCTCCATCGCATCACTTTCTGGTCGCTACTATGCGATGGATCGTGACAACCGCTGGGAGCGGGTTCAGAAAGCCTACGAGACCATTGTCGAGGGTGCCAATTATCAGGATGTTTCCGCTGTGTCGGCCATGGAGTCCTCCTATACCCAAGACATCACCGATGAATTCATCGTACCGGTGGCCTTCAGCGATCGGGGTATGAAGGATGGTGACGCTGTCATCTTCTTCAATTTCCGACCTGATCGGGCTCGTGAGATCACGCGGGCTATCACCGCGCAGAGTTTTGATGGCTTTGATCGTAAAAAGGTTCCGCATGTCTACTTTGTCTGCCTGACGGAATATGATCCGGAGCTCAACGCGTCTATCGCCTTTGAGAAAGAATTTCCTGAAAACGTCCTGGCGGATGTTATCGCCCAGGAAGGGCTGAGCCAGTATCACATTGCCGAGACCGAGAAATACGCCCATGTGACCTTCTTTCTCAATGGCGGGCGCGAGGAGGCCAAAGAGGGGGAGAGCCGTACGCTCATTCCGTCTCCGAAAGTTGCCACCTATGATCTGCAGCCAGAGATGAGCGAGCCGGAGGTGGCGGCCACCCTCAGCGAGGCCATCAAAGAGGATGCCGCAGACTTTTATATCGTAAACTTCGCCAACTGCGATATGGTGGGTCACACGGGAATTCTCGAGGCGGCGATAAGGGCCGTCGAGGCGGTGGATTCAGGTGTTGGGCTTGTGCTTGATGCCGTTAAGGAAAAAGGTGGAGTCGCCTTCGTCACGGCTGATCATGGCAACGCCGACAAGATGATCGCCGATGATGGCAGTCCCCATACGGCTCACACGACGGCGTTGGTGCCCTTTATCCTTGCGGATTATTCGGGAGATGGGCTTAAGCTGAGTGGTGAAGCTGGTAGATTGGCCGATATCGCACCTACCATGCTGGCTGCCGCCAAGATCCCTGCGCCTCAGGAGATGGAAGGAAAAAGCCTTCTCGCATGATTTTGCATGATTTCGTGCGATTTCTTGCGTGAGCATTTTTCATAGTCTATACTTAGCAACTTGTCTATCGATATAAACTAGCTGGAAAGAAGCGTGTGATTTGACTCCGCTCTTAATTATTTTCATAGTCCTGTTGGTGCTTTCCGGCATCGGACTGGTTATCTTTATTCTGTTGCACTCGGGTAAAGGCACCGGCCTGTCGGATATGATCGCAAGCTCGGTCTATTCAACCCAGACAGGAACCAGTATTATTGAGAAAAACTTGGATCGCATCACCATCGTGCTTGCCATTGTCTTTATCGTGTCTTTGTTGGTGTTGATGATCATTTATCCTCATGGAAGCATTTCTTCCTAAGAGGGCTTTTCTTTTGGTAGAATAGGCGACAGCTTTTTTACGAAAGGTTTTTATTGGTCGGAGTGGTGGAACGGCAGACACGCTAGCTTGAGGTGCTAGTGCCCACAATATCGGGTGTGCGGGTTCAAATCCCGCCTCCGACACCAGAAACTCAGAGGTCTTCCAACGGAAGGCCTCTTTTGCACTATGGGTCGAATGGATAGATTTTGACTGCTGAGAGCACAACAAGGTCGGCCTATATTCATGGCGTGAGACGAGTACTCTGGATCGTCTTGATTCTCAATGTTATCGTGGCCGGTGCGAAATTCGTGTTCGGTCTGGCTACGGGTTCAAGTGCCATCCAAGCGGACGGCATCCATTCTTTCTTCGATTCATTTGGAAACGTGGTGGCGCTGGTAAGCATCGCTATGGCCGCACGCCCTGCCGATTCAGGTCACCCTTACGGCTACGCGAAGTTCGAGACCTATGGTAGTCTCATCATTGGCCTGATGCTTTTGTTCGCGGCCTTTCAGGTCGGTTCTGAGGCCGTCACGCGGCTCATGGAGCAGCGTTTCACCGCTAGCGTGGGTCCATTGTCATTTGTGGTGATGATCGCCACCCTCTGCGTCAACATATTCGTCGCCTCCTATGAGCATCGGGTGGGCAAGCGCATGGGAAGTGAAATACTTAAGGCTGATGCTCGTCACACCTTTTCCGATGTTTGGGTGACCTTGGGTGTTATAGTCGGTCTCATTCTTGTAGCCGTGGGCATTCCGGCGGCTGACCCGGTTATGGCTCTTCTCGTTACCGTGGCCATACTCATTTCAGCTTTAGAAGTCTTTAAAGCGGCCTTTGATACCCTCTCCGACAAATCACGTATTCCGGAAAGCGCCATAGTTCACCGAGCCGAGTCTATCGACGGAGTCACCAACGTGCACCGGGTGCGTACCCGTGGCACCGAATCTGAAGTCTTCTGCGATCTGCATATACGAGTGGCCTCCGATATGAGCATCCGGGATGCCCATGCATGCGCAGACAAGGTGGAAGAGGCGCTCAAGGCGGAATTTCCCTCTCTCAGAGAGGTTCTTATTCATATCGAACCTCAGCGGGAGCCTGATTGTAAGGTCGCCTTTTTTGATGTGGGTTCGACGCTTATCTATCCACATCCCGAGGAAAGCGCTGTTGTCATAAGAGAGGCTCATGAACTCGGTATCGACCTTGACCCTGATGAGGTCTGCGAGAAGATGAAGACCGCTGATGAGCTCTTTAAACGCCTGTCTGAGGAAGATTCTGACGCATGGGCTTCAGATAAGCGCATCACGGAGCTTTGGATCCATAAGTATCTGACGCTTCTTGAGAGTCTTGGAATCGAGAACCAAGCCCAGCGTTTGGCCTATCGCATCCACCGTAGCTATCAAAATCCTGACCATTGGGCGCTTTATGACGATGTGCTCACGTGCTTGAACGACTTAAAATCCCACGGCGTTCGCCTTGCCGTCGTTTCAAACTGGGATGCGAATTTATCCCATCTTCTTAAGGGATTGGGGCTTAGCGATTATTTTGAGACATTTGTTATCTCTTCTGAAGTGGGCTATGCGAAGCCACGCGAAGAGATATTCCGAGAAGCCCTAGATCGTATGGGTGTTCACTCGGGAGATGCCGTTCATATTGGGGATTTGCCTGGCGCTGACGGAGCCTCACAAAAGATCGGCATTACGACCATTCTCATAGATCGCAAGGATAAGTATGCGACAAGCGATCTTATCCGCGTGAAAAGTCTGGAGGATGTGGGACCGTTGTTGAGAGCTTGGAGGCGACGCCCGGATTCGAACCGGGGGTGAAGGCTTTGCAGGCCTCTGCCTTACCACTTGGCCACGTCGCCCCGAAAAGACCGATTATGAAAGAGGCCGGCCAACACATTGACCGGCCTGTATCATCAATGGAGCGGACAACGGGGTTCGAACCCGCGACCCCCACCTTGGCAAGGTGGTGCTCTACCAGCTGAGCCATGTCCGCATCGCGAGGTTCAATATTATAGGAAGACCCACGTCCATGCAAGAAAAAAATCGGGCTTTTTCTTTCATGGGATTTACGCTTATCGGTTTGAGTGGGGAAATGCATCGATGTATCCCAAATCGTCCTGAATGTCGGATTTTCACTGCGCAGCGCTTGTTTTCTCATGAGTGCAGCATAGGCCTCTTTGCCATCCATATAATGAACTCATGGCGGTTTTACACTCCAAGGAAGGAAGAGCCATGACCGAGAATATCCCTAACTCTCATTCAGAGGAAACGACCAAAAGAAGTGTAGCCACTTCGCTGGACGATGCAAAATCACCGGAAGAGGTTAAGACCATTGCCGCTGAAAATGGAAAAGAGCTTACCGATGAAGAGGCGCAACGTCTGTTTGAAAGAATCCACGACGAAAATTCGTCCATAGGCGAGCTTTCGGATGAAGAGCTCGAAGCCGTTTCGGGCGGTGCGAAGATGTACAAGTTCTTCTGGGACACCCTCTACAGCCTTCCCTATAAAGACGAGATCTATGATTA